>JBGCFA010000139.1:0-61738 GCA_045106675.1 Bacteroidia bacterium | reverse complement strand
AGTCCGACTAAATAGATGTGGCTGAAACACCACTACTAATTGTCGATCCGAAAATAAGCGTCTTGCCGTATCTATCGCTGCTGCAATCTCCGTCGGGTGATGGGCATAATCATCGATATAAGTCAACTGATCACTATGATAGTGTTGCTCAAATCGGCGATAAATTCCCGCAAAGCTGCTGACCGCATCTTTCAATGCCTCAGGCTTTACCCCTGCTTCCATTGCTAGTGCCATCGCCGCTACCATATTGAGGACATTATGTTGTCCCGGAAATGGTAAGCGAATCGCTTCAATCCGGCGTTCGGCAGAGACGAAATCAAAAACCGTCTCCAAATCACCGAAGTGGAGATTTTGCGCTTGAAAGTCGCCCTCATCGAGACCAAATGTCTGTACCGCTTGGGTCCAGCCACGATCCTCCAAAGAGTGATGCACCAGCAATCGATCTGAGAGTTGACCGAAGGCCCGATAGTTGTCAGCCATTTCCTCTGCGGTACCATAGATATCCAGATGATCTGGGTCCATAGAAGTAATGATGGCACTTTCGGGCTTCAGCGTCAGAAACGAACGATCAAATTCGTCTGCTTCTACGACTAGCCAATCAGACTTCCCGTAGGCAAAATTGCCTTCGAGATTGCGTGAGATACCTCCCAAAAAAGCCGTACAATCGACTCCGCTATGACGTAGTAAATGCGCCAACATACTCGAGCTTGTGGTCTTGCCATGGGTTCCAGCCACGGCGAGTGTTCGATAGTTTTCACTGATCAAACCCAGTATCTGCGAGCGTTTCAGAATCGGAATACCTGCTTCCAATGCGGCCTGATACTCTACATTGTCTTGGCTTATCGCCGGAGTGTAGATCATCATGTCGGCCCCTTGGATATGGGTAGGGTCCAGTATGTAAAAGAGCGTCATCCCCTCATCTTCCAAGCCTTTGGTAACGATCGATTGCGAGCGATCATATCCCAAAACTTTTTTTCCTTCTCGGTGGAAATAGTGCGCTAACGCACTCATTCCTATACCGCCAATGCCTAGAAAATAAATGGTATTTACCTGCTTTAGGTCCATTTCATTTCCTTGTATATCGCATCGACTATCTCTTTAGCGGCATCATGTTTTTCCATCTGCGCAATCTTGCTTGTTAAAGCCTTCAAACGACTAGGATCATTGATGATCGCTAAGGTTTCTGTTACTAATTGCTCGCGTGCATCTACATCTTTAACCAAATGTGCAGCTCCTTTCTCAGAGAGGGAGAGCGCATTCTTAGTTTGGTGGTCCTCAGAGACATTGGGCGAAGGCACCAAAATCGCGGGCTTTGAGAGTGCCGTTAATTCTGAAATAGTACTTCCGCCTGCACGACTGATCACGATATCGGCCGCAGCATAAGCAGCAGCCATATCTTCGATAAAAGCCATCAAGTGTATGTCTTGATGTTGCGGTGCTACTGGCTTGAGCTTTTCGTAATAGCCTTTGCCACACTGCCATACCAATTGCACGCCTGCCTCAGCAAAGCGTAAAGCGTCTTTTTTCAAGGCTTCATTTAGAGTCAATGCCCCCAAACTGCCACCTAAATTCAACACAATTGGTCTATTGGGATCTAGTCCCATTTTCGTAGCGGCACTAATACGATCCGGCAACTCAAAGTTTCGAATCGGGTTACCAGTTACCTGTATCTTCTCCTTGGGGAAATACTTCCCTGCATCGGCATTGCCGAGGAGGATACGGGTAGCACGCTTTGCCAACCATTTATTGACCAATCCGGGATAAGCGTTCTGTTCACAGAGAAACAATGGCAATCCACGTCCAGAAGCGACCCGACCTACGGGCCCACTGGCATAGCCGCCAACACCTACCACACATTGTGGCTGAAAACGCTTCACAATTTTGCCTGCATTAAACAGACTACTTGCGAGCTTTATGGGAAAGAGCGAGTTGCGACGAATATTCCGCAACGTGATCTGACGGTGGATACCACTGATCCATACCGATTCGATCTTATAGCCATAACGGGGCACGACATCTAATTCCATTCCCCCTTTGGCTCCTACAAACAAAATCTCCGCATCTGGATCACGCCGCTTAATTTCATCAGCGATAGATACTGCCGGGAATATGTGTCCGCCAGTGCCTCCTCCAGATATGATGACTCGTTTTTGCATATTTTATACAGTCGCATAGCTTGCTTGAACACGACTAGTGCGACTCTTTTTCGGTTTATTTTCTATTGCATCGCGGCTCACACTTAAGATGATACCAAGCGATACGCTTGTCATGAGGATAGATGATCCTCCAACACTGACCAATGGCAGTGTCAATCCAGTTACTGGGAGCAAGCCCACGGTAACGCCCATATTCATCATCGCCTGCAAGACCAAAATGAACGATAAGCCTGCCGCCATCAAGGCCCCAAATGTCTTACTCACCGTTACGATACTGACCGCTCGAAATAGCAGTATCAAATACAACATTATCACCACTGCCCCTCCGACTAAACCGTATTCCTCAACGATGATGGCAAAGACATAATCCGACTCGGCATTCGCGAGATAGTTGCGCTGAGCACTTTTGCCAACGCCTTTTCCCATCAAACCACCGGTAGCGAGGGCAACGTTCGCCTGCAAGGTCTGAGACTCAATATTTTCTCCTTCACCTGTCCATTGGGCTACATAAGCATCCCAGCGATTGGCCCATGTATCAGCTCGTTTAGCCGTCTTCCCTAGGATCAATAATCCTAACAATGCCACACCGACCAAAACTCCAAGATATTTGATATCTACACCCGCGATGAACATCACCATGAGACTCGCGATAAACATCAGCATAGCCGTACTCAAATCCGAGGGTGCGATCAAACCACAGATCACAGACACCCAGAATAAAGCGGGCAAAAAGCCTTCGGTAAAGTCCTTAATCACATCCTGACGTAGCGTAAGCAGCTTGGCGAGATAGACCATCAACGTCAACTTCGCCAAATCCGATGGCTGAAAAGATTGTCCAAATACCGTAACCCAGCGCGCTGCATCATTGAACTCACTACCCTGTGTGATGGTATAGAATAGGAGTCCAATCGTAGCAACCAGCATGATATTGGTGATCCGAGCAAAAATTCGATAATCGAGCAAGTGAATCACAAAAATCACCACGAAGCCTACTAGGACAAGGATGGTATGTTTGATCAATACCGCCTCAGTATCGCCGCCTTCCAATCGGAAAGAGCGCGCACTGGAAGCACTATATATCGCTACCAAGCTCACTAGAGAGATCAAGACCACTGTTAACCAGATAATCTTGTCGCCGCGTAGTTTATGTAAGATCCATGAGAGCATATTTTATTTTTGATTTTTTGAATTGTTGACTTTCTAATTCAAACTCCAACCCTTCAATCATTCATTACTTCTTTTTTGAACTGCCTTCCTCTGTCTTCATAGTTTTGAAATAGATCAAAACTTGCACAAGCAGGGGAGAGGAGTACCACATCTCCAGACCTTGCTATTTTTTTCGCTGCGCGAACGCCTTCTTCCATCGACATCACTTGCAAGCGTTCCACAAAGGGGAAAGCTTTATCCAGTGCTTCTCTGTGTTCACCGAGGATAATCAATGACTTGACTTTCTCTTTTACCATCTCTGCGAGAACGCTATAGTCATTGCCTTTGTCAACACCGCCAGCCAACCAGATGATGGGAGTTTCAAGGCCTTTGAGGGCATGAAAAACCGCATCGATATTTGTGGCTTTGGAATCATTGATATAAAGGATTCCATCTGCCTCTTTTACCTTTTCCAATCGATGTTCGATCGCTTGGAAACTGTAAAGCCCATCTACCACTGGCTTCCGATCCGGCACACCAAGTGCATTTACCGCCAATAAGGCTGCCAATGCATTTAGCTGATTGTGTGGTCCGAGCAACTGAGTTAACTGAAAATCAGCCCAAAGCTCGTTTTGCACACACAATCCCATCTCCTCAGTCCATGCAGCCGCTTTTGCTTGCTTTTCCAATGCAAAGCCCAAAGCTTGAGCTTGAATTGAATGCGCAGGCATCTGCTTATGGGTCTCCGGATCATCAAGACTATAGATGAATGTATCATCTGGTCTTTGGTTTTCGGCGATCCGAAATTTGGCCTTACCGTAGCGGACAATATCATAGCCATATCGATCGAGATGATCGGGAGTGATATTGAGCAACAAGGCGATATCAGGTCTAAATTGATCGATATCGTCAAGTTGAAAACTACTGACCTCAAGCACATATAGTGGCTTAGGGTCGGTGGCAACTTGCCAAGCAAAACTCTTACCGATGTTGCCGACTAAGGCAGCATCCCAACCCATTGCTTTGGCCAAATGCCAAATCAGGCTGGTGGTAGTAGTTTTGCCATTGCTACCTGTGATCGCAATGATCTTTGCACCTGAGCACCGGAAAGCATACTCGATCTCAGAGATTACGGGCGTGTGGGACGCACGTATCTCCTGCACGATCGCAGCATGTTCCGGGATGCCCGGGCTCTTAATAACAAGGTTTGAATCAAAGAACGTTTCTTTTGTATGCTTACCTTCTTCGAAGGGAATCACATGATTCGTAAGTACTGATCTAAATCGATCGGCGATTTTGCCACCATCTGAAACCCAGACTTCTGCGCCTTGTTGTTTCGCCAACAAGGCTGCTCCTACTCCGCTTTCTCCGGCTCCGAGGATGGCAATTTTTTGTTTCATATTTTTTTAGCGCAGCTTCAATGTTGCGAAGGCTACTGCCATCATAAGTATCGCGACAATGAAAAAGCGCATCACTATTTTTGCTTCTGGTATTCCTTTTTTCTCATAGTGGTGATGCAAGGGGGACATTAAAAATATCCGTTTGCCTTCTCCCGTTTTCTTTTTTGTGTATTTGAAATAGGAGACCTGAATCATCACTGAGAGTGTTTCTGCTAAGAAGATTCCGCAAAAAATCGGAATCAGTAATTCTTTTTTGACCATCAAGGCCAATATTCCGACAGCACCGCCTAAGGCAAGGCTACCGGTATCCCCCATAAACACTTGGGCGGGGAATGAGTTGTACCACAAGAAACCTAGACATCCACCGACCATCGAAGCAATGAAGATCAATAGCTCCGAAGAAAGTGGGATATAGGTAATATTGAGGTAGCCAGAGAAGATTGCGTTACCAGAGACATAGGCAAAAACGCCCAATCCAGCCCCAACAATCGCGGTCGTTCCCGCAGCTAGTCCATCAATCCCATCCGTCAAATTGACAGCATTGGAAACAGCCGTGATAATAAAAATCACCACCAAGAGGTAAATGAATCTTCCCAGCCATCTCTCTCCATTTTCGCCAAGCCAATCACTGATAAACAGCACTTTGGAATAGTCAAAGACGTATTCTTTGAAAAAGGGAAAATCAGTGGTATAGATGAAGGCAGGGTCTCGTACGCCAAAAATCGCACTTGCTGTTTTTTGGCGTAACTCAACTGGAATCTCAATCTTTACCTTTTCCGCTAATTCACCACTTTCTCGCTCCAACTGATAGCTTGCGATTTGTTCATATTGCTCATCGTCAGGAAATTCTACGATAGCTTCTCCATTGATTTGAATCAATCGATCGCCCGCGATAAAACCCATTTTTTTCACCAGATTATCAGTCGGGCTGTTGTTATAGCGGATGACATTGAGCTGAGTAATATGAGAGCGACTGCCAGCAAAATCAGGGTGAAATAACATCACTAGACCGACAAGCAGACCTAAACCGACCTGACCGATCACCTTGAACTTACCTTTAAGCCCTTTCTTATCTTTTTTAAATACTTTGATATAGTCGTCCACAAACCCAATCGTCCCCATCCACATGGTACCCAACAAGATCAACCACACATAACCATTCATAATATCACCCCAAAGCAAAGTAGGAATGATGGTAGCGGCAATTATAATCAGCCCTCCCATCGTGGGTGTACCTGCTTTGGCGGCGTGATCGGGACCAAATTTGGAGTCGCGTACGACTTCGCCAATTAAATTTTTTCTCAGTACGTCAATGATCTTCTTGCCAATCAGCAAGGAGATGATCAAGGAAAAGATGATCGCAAGGATGGATCGAAACGATATAAATTGAAATACCCCAAATCCAGGGATTTCATACAGTTTATCGAGCCATTCAAAAAAGTAGTAGAGCATCTATATCGGTAATTGGAGTGAGTGTGTTGTCAAGTCTTTGGGTTGATTTTGAGTCATTTAGCGCCTTTCTGCAAAGGCTTTGATAATTTCCTCTCTATCGTCAAAGGGATGCTTAACTCCCTCGATTTCTTGATAAGTTTCATGTCCTTTGCCTGCGATAAGAATGATATCGTTGGCCTGAGCGAGTTGAACCGCAGTACGTATTGCTTCGCGACGGTTTTCAATCCGCAAAACTCTACGCTTTCTATCTGCGCTAACCCCTGCCATCATCTCATCTAAAATCGCGCCGGGAGACTCTGTTCTCGGATTATCCGAAGTCAAAATCACCTTTTGCGAAATCGAAGCAGCAATCTGTGCCATGATCGGTCTTTTAGTCCGATCCCTATCTCCTCCAGCTCCGACTACTGTGATCACATTGCCTCTGGTTTGATTGATGTCTTGGATAGTTTCCAGCACATTTTTCAAAGCATCAGGCGTATGGGCGTAATCAACAATTCCTATCAATTCCAATTCAGGATTGCGCAATAGTTGAAAGCGTCCTTCAGCTCCCGCTAAATTGCTCAGAGCAGGTAGAATTTCGTCTTTCTCAAGGCCTAACTCTCTAGAGATAGCATAAACCATCAATAGATTATAAGCATTGAAGCTCCCAACCAAACGGCACCAAACGTCCTCATTATCAAGCTCTAACTGTAGGCCATCAAACGTATTCTCGATCAAACGCGCTCTATACTCAGCCATATGCTTGAGTCCAAAGCGTTTTTTCGTTGCTGAAGTATTTTGCAGCATGACCTTACCATTTCGATCGTCAGCATTGATCAAAGCCGTAGCGTTCGCTGAAAGCTGATCAAACAAAATCTTCTTAGCTAGGATATACTCTCGAAAGCTCCCATGATAATCGAGATGATCATGAGTGATATTGGTAAAAGCCGCTACGCGGAACGCTAGACTGGTGACTCGATGTTGCACGAGGGCATGACTACTGACTTCCATAAAACAATACTCACATCCCGCCTTTACCATCTCAGCCAACAATTGATGGAGAGATTTGGGGTCAGGGGTAGTATGAGTAGAGGGTACTTCTTCTGTACCGATCAAATTACGGATCGTCGATAGTAGGCCAACTTGATAGCCTAAATCTGTAAACATTTGATGAAGCAGAGTTACAGAAGTAGATTTTCCATTGGTTCCGGTGATCCCTACCATTTGGATTTTTTTAGCCGGATGCCCAAAAAAAGCTGCGCTGACGCGAGCCAATTCCCGGCGGCTATTATCTACCAATAGGTAAGTAACCGTCTCTATTTGTTGCGCGGGTAACTGCTCACACATAATTGCAGTTGCTCCACTTGCGATCGCCTTGTCAATGAACTTATGCCCGTCTGCCTGTGTACCACTTACCGCGATAAACAAGCTTCCCTCTTCCACTTCCCGTGAGTCGAATGTAAAATCGACTATCTCTTTTTCTGTCGTTCCGATCGTTTTCTGGATCGGGATCTCTTGGAGTATTTTACTTAGTTGCACGCTTGGATCATATTAGCTACAAAACAATGTGATCTGTGCCCCTTCGTTAAGCCGATAACCCGGCAGTAGGGATTGTCGTCTCACCCGGCCGAAGCCTTGTAGGCGAACCCGAACACCCATTTTCTCCATAAGATGTATAGCATCCCGAGCCGACATCCCTTTCAAATTGGGGACACGATCATCGGTTTCTAATTCTTTCAGATTGACCTGATGGCCACTACTTTCAGTTGTAAACCACTCTGCATCTGGCATACCTGAAGCAGTAATCCCCAATTCCGGATAAACGATCTCAGCCGTTTGGGCAAATACAGCACCATCAACGGGCTGCTTACGCGCTTTGGGGTCTTTCATTGCTGGTGGACGAGCTAGTCCTTGATCCAGTTTGTAGATATCCTTAGCGATATCTTTGAAAATCGGCGCGGCAACAGTACCACCACCAGAAGTCCCACCATTGGGCTCTGACACCATCACAAAGAGGGTGTAGCGAGGATTATCCGCGGGGAAGAATCCCCCAAAAGAAGCGCGATACTTACGGACATAGCGGCCATTTTCGTTTACACGAACGGTACCGGTCTTACCCGCTACTGAAAAAGGCAAGCCTTTCAAGGCTTTATAAGCCGTACCATAATAACGGTCCACAACACCTTTCATCAATTCACGCATCTGAGCCGCTGTCTCTTCGGAGCACATTTCCTCATTGAGTACTTCGGGTCCAAAGCGTTGCATAACGCGCGAATCATTACGAATTTCCTCAACCAACCAGGGGCGCATGAGTTTCCCCCGGTTGGCTAGTCCATTGAAAAAAGTGGCCATTTGAAGGGGCGTAACCATAACTGAATAGCCATAGGCTAGAGAGGGCAGGGTAGCAATGGTCCACTGATTGGTGTCTTTGGGTTCTATCATTCGTGGATTAGGAATGCCTTTGAACTGATTAAAGGCAGCATCTCCGAATCCAAAATTCTTCAGGTGCCAGATATATCTTTCTGGGAGGTTTTGGTAATTGTTATTGGTCGCCAAAGCCATAAAAACGTTCGAGGAACGCGAAAAAGCTTGCTCGAAATCTATTCGACCATAGGCAGCACCATTATCGGTAATTACTTTATCGTCAAAAGTCAATTCGCCATTACCGGTATTGAGCGTATCGCACATCCGGATCAACTTATCTTCCAGCAAAGCTGTGGCTGCGGCAGTTTTGAACGTTGAGCCAGGCTCATATTGAAAGGCTAACGCATAATTATAATCTTCAGGATAGTTAGCTACGGCTTTGATTGCACCCGTTTCAACTTCCATCAAGATCGCAACCCCGAATTTGGCGTAGTTATTTTCAACTCCACGAGCGAGGGCTGTTTCCACGACGTCTTGCATATCGACGTCTAGCGTGGTACGAATATCAAAACCATCCTTAGCGCGCGCTTCACCATAATCGTCAAGCGGTACATAAGATCGACCGACTACTCTTTGGGCAAGGATATAGCTATCTCTTCCTCTTAGTTCTTGATTATATGCAGCCTCAATCCCCCTAACGCCAAGTGTATCATCGACCAAGCGGCCAAGAGTAACTCTGGCTAAATCGCCCATTGGATAGAAGCGTTCGTTTTCAAACTTCTCTTCCATCAAGCCTCCGTTATAAGAGGTGAGAGACATAATAGGCCACTTTTTAACCATCTCTAGCTCACGGAAGTTGATTTTTTGACGAGTGAGATATAAGTGTTTATCTCCACTGGCAATCGCCTTGTGAATACGATTGTAGTAGAGCATCGTGTCTTTTTCTTCTCCACCGAAATTATCAGCAAGATTAATTGCCAAAGTCATCAGACTATCGTTGAAGTTTAAAAAAGCACTAGTATCCAATCGCGATGGATCCATCGCGATACGATAAAACGGAATGCTTGTAGCGAGAATGGATCCGTCCTCAGCTAAGATATTGCCACGATCAGCAATCATCTTTTTGAAGAAGATCTTTTTGTCCATTTCACGCTGAACCCAAGAATCCTTTTGCCACTGCAGGCCTACGACGCGCAAGAGGACCGCACCTCCAAAAAGAAGGAACAGCCCAAAAAGAATATAGATTCTACTCAGTATGTCATTTGATACCTGCTTCATTGTCGTTCATCAATCTGCCTTTGTAATTGTTGAGGATCGATCTCTGGATTTATTTGTTCTATTTCAGCAAGGGTTTTACCACTCACAAGTTTGTAAACGGGTTCATTTTGTGGTCGCAGTCCTAGTGTATCCACGACACCTTTTATTTCGGAAAGTCGAGTGCCAGCACTAAGGGTTGACTGCTTGAGGAGATAGCGAGCTTTGAGACTTTCTACCTGAGTCTCGAGCGCGGTTTCCATTTTGATTTTTTTCTCAGCTCGGTGAGAGTTCCACACATAAGCCAATCCTATGACAGCAAGAAAAAGCACAAAACGCAGATAATCATCGACAAGACGAAGGGAAAGTCCTTTCTTCTTGTCAGTAGCTTTGCCCCCGATGGGTGATTTGCCTAGACTATTACGTGTAATAATGCGCATAGCAGTCTTAGAGTTGAGTAAGTGGTGTATATTCTGCGGCTCTCAGTCTTGCACTGCGAGAACGCGAGTTTGTTTCTTGTTCGGTTTCTGGTGGTTGTATCGCTTTTCTAGTCAACATTTTCCAAGGGGTGATAGGATTGCCGTAAAAATCTTTTTGCAGCTTTCCATCGAATCGACCACTCCTGAGAAAATACTTTACCATGCGATCTTCTAGAGAATGGTAGGAAATAATGACTAAGCGTCCACCGGGTTTTAGCACCTTGATTGAAGAGAGCAAAAGACTTTCGAGAGCCTCTAGTTCTCCATTGACCACAATTCGCAATGCCTGATAGACTTGAGCCATATACTTGGCGCGACGTTTGGGTTGAATACAGTTTCTGATGGCATGCTCTAATTGTCCGGTCGTAGTAATAGGAGAGCGTTTGCGTGCATCGATAAGTTCCCTTACCAACTTAGGTGCATTGGGAATCTCACCATAACGACGAAACAGCAGAATTAGATCTTCTGCCTCCATTTCATTGACCAAATCTGCAGCGGTTTGACCATGAGTAGGATTCATTCTCATATCAAGTGGACCTTCGAAACGAAAGCTAAAGCCTCGTTCGGCTGTGTCGAATTGATGAGAAGAAACCCCCAGATCGGCCAAAATGCCATCAACTGGTGCTAACTGACGCTCATTGAGCGCCGCTTCAAGGAACTTGAAATCTTTAGGGATGAAAGTTATTTGTTCATCCTCCGGTAGATTTCGTTTTGCATCTGGATCGCGATCAAATGCGATTAGGCGACCACTATCCAGTTGCGAACGTATTTCGCGACTATGTCCTCCGCCACCAAAGGTTACATCAACGTATGTGCCCTCGGGTCGAATCGCCAGCAGCGAAACGCTTTCTTTTAGTAAGACTGCCTGATGGTACATTATTCGTCATCCCCCATCACCTTCTCAGCTAATGCTTCGAAGTCTACCTCAGCACTATCAAGCCAGTCTTGATATGTTTGAGTATCCCAGATTTCAATTCGATCAATCTGCGATACCAATACTATTTCTTTTTTTAGATCAGCGAACTCCATCAAGCGCTTAGGAAGCAAAAACCTAGCGTTCCCGTCGAGGGAAACCTTACGCGCTCCATTGAGATACATCCGCTTGAAAGCACGATTGTCTTTTAGGAAGAAATTACGCGATTGAATATGCTCCAACTCTTGGTCCCAAACACTTAGTGGATATATCACTAAGCATTTATCTAAGCCTCGATTGACTACGAAATCAGCCTGTTGATCTTCGGGCAATTGTTTCCTGAGATCCGCGGGTAGCATAAATCTACCCTTGGCATCAAGCTTACAATCATACTCGCCGATCAATGACTTCATTTCAGAGTACTTCTATCTAACCTACGTAAAGCTAGACAAAAGTTACCACAATTCCCCACTTTCTACCACCATTTCCCCCACAAAAAGTCACAATGTGGAAATGGTGATGCAAATATTAGTCTTTCATCCTACAAGTCTAAATATATTAGGAATAAATTCCAAATAAATTAGCATTTAGGTATAAAAATATTAGTATGCCTCCAGATCAGCCTGAAGCTGATTGGAATAGAGGAGAACAAAATGGGCTCTAAAATTTTTAGCGGCGGCGTAAAAAGGACTCTACCATGAATTCGCCACTTAGCTGGTGCTCCTGGTTATTGAGGATGACAATGGAGTTAAACTCGGCTTGTACTACATTCTTTTCAGGAGTCATCATCGTGAAGATTATTTCGCCACTATAAAGGGGACTTTCATAGCCCTCGCCTCGCCAGAGAAGGGAGTAGCTAGAGGTAGGATTTTTCGGATCTGGATTGATGCTCCCACTCTTCTTATCCAGACGAGGTAGTTGCAAAGTAAAAGTGGTCGGATAGGGACTAACTTCATCTCGAATGATAAGGTAGTTACGCCCTGACTGTTGATAGATCCCTTCCTTAGGTTGTAGATAAAGGTAAAAGGTCTTACCATCAGGAAAAAGAGGGCCTTGCAGGTTAATGTTGACATAAAAGTCTGTATCCGGATTACCGCGCCAATCCAGGGTTTCGTCAATCTCTGCAACTTTAGAAGAATTGCCCGCAACTTGTTGCTGGGACTTGCAGCCCAAAGCGAGACTAAAGAGAATCAATAAATGGAGTAGTAAGCGCATATTAAGCTTTGCGATTGAAATCGTTCATTGTACGTTGAATACCGATGGCGGTGAAGGACAAAATACCTTTCACACAGCGATCCAGCAAATCTGGTAGGGCAGTAAACTCTTCATCCGTAAAATCAGAAAGTACATAATCGACTTGCTGCCCCTTCTCAAACTCATTGCCAATCCCAAAGCGCAGACGTGGATACTTATTCGTCCCCATCATCTCCTGTATGCTTTTGAGACCATTATGGCCACCATCGCTTCCTTTGCCTCGCATACGTAAAGTACCAAACGGCAATGCGAGCTCATCAGTAACGATTAGCACATTATCTAAGGTCAACTTATGTTTTTCGACATAGTACCTTACCGCTTTCCCACTCAAATTCATATAAGTGGTAGGCATAATCATATGGATATGTCGGCCTTTATGTTTGCCTTCGGCTACGTAAGCATGACGCTGAAGCTCTGGCGTCACATTGAGTGTCTCAGCCAATCGATTGGCGACCATAAAGCCAATATTGTGCCTAGTATCGACATATTCAGCGCCAATATTTCCTAAGCCTACTATTAGATATTTCATAACGCATAAAAAAAAACCAGGCCCTAAAATCCGGGCCTGGCAAAAATATATCTTTTTCCCGGAGGAAAATCATGCTTGCTTACTCAGCAGCTACAGTTTCAGTGTCACCTTCTTCGCCAGAAGTAGCAGAACGAAGAGCACGTGGAATTTCAACACTAGCAACACCAGCGGATTGAGATGTAACCACATGTAGTCCTGTGATACCCGCATCGGATACTTTAATAGTACCTCCTAAATCAAGGTCATCAACGTTGATTTCAACCGAATTTGGTAAATCCTGAGGAATACCTTTGACTTTGATGCGACGTAGCTTGGTTACGAGTTTACCACCTTTGGCAACTCCTTTAGGTACACCAAAAAGAACCACAGGAAGTTCTAGGATTACCTCTTTGTCTGCACTCACACGAAGAAAGTCGATGTGCAAAGGCTTTTCATTTACACGGTGAAACTGAGTTTCGCGAATAATCGCTTGTACAGTTTCGCCACCTTCGATCGCCAAATTGAGAATGTAGTTTTCTTTGGTGTAAACTGCAGGACGAAGTTCTTTTACATTGACAGCAAGGTGAGTAACCTTTGCATTGTCATAAAGTACTGCAGGAATACTTCCTTCGAGGCGGAGTTTGTTGTTGGCAGCCTTACCGATTTCGGTGCGCTCAACTACTGATAGATCAAATGTTTTCATTACTAAAGTTTAAATGGTCGGCGGTTATGGCCTTGGCCTCCCCCCCATCCAGTGTTATTATTATTGAATGTTGATTCGACGACTCAAACATTCATTGATTCCTTAAATAAACAAAGAGCTTATAGACTCGTTGTTGTGCAGTTTTCTGAAGGCTTTGGCAAAGATTTGAGCGATGGTAATCACTTTAATCTTCTCAGATTCCCGAGTTTGTGGGATAGTATCTGTAGTAAGGACTTCTACTAACTGTGAGGCTTCGATGCGATCAATCGCTGGGCCCGAAAAAACCGGGTGAGTAGCAACCGCACGAACTGAAAGCGCTCCTTGTCCCATCAATACATCAGCAGCTTTGCAAAGCGTACCGGCTGTATCAATCAAGTCATCAATCAAGATGATGTTTTTACCGCTGGCGTCACCGATCACTTGCATAGAAGCAACTTCATTGGGACGTTCACGATGCTTATCGACCAAAATCAACTCAGCGTTGAGGTGTTTGGCATATTTACGAGCACGGGCCGCGCCTCCAATATCAGGAGAAGCGATTACCATGTTTTCGAGATTCATTTTGCGTAGATGCGGCACAAATACAGCCGACGCATCTAAGTGATCCATAGGAATATCAAAAAATCCTTGAATCTGACCAGCATGTAAATCCATAGTCATAATCCGATCTGCCCCAGCAGTAGTAAGCAGATTGGCAATCAACTTTGCGCCAATAGATACCCTTGATTTGAATTTGCGGTCTTGACGCGCATAGCCAAAATAAGGAATGACTACTACTACCTGACGGGCCGAAGCACGCTTAGCAGCATCAATCATCAAAAACAACTCCATAAAGTTGTCAGCGGGGCAAAATGTTGATTGGACTAGAAAGAGATCGCAACCTCTGATTGACTCTTCGTAATAGACTTGCATTTCTCCGTCGCTGAATTTCAGCAGCTCAATGCTGCCAAGTGGAGAACCGAAGTAGTCTGCGATTTTCTCAGAGAGATATCGGGAACTGGAACCCGAAAATATTTTGATCTGTGAGGAAGACATGCAGGGTTTTTGTTGACCTACTAGGACTCGAACCTAGAACGACTGAACCAAAATCAGCTGTGTTGCCAATTACACCATAGGTCAATTTACCGTCTCAGTATATATTACTGAAGGGGATGCAAAGATAGGCAAATTTCTAAAATCTCTGCAAGTCTAATTCATAATTTTTATCAGTTTTTTTCTACTTCGTGAAACGCTTATCTCATTTTACTCTTTCAGTGCCATTTAATCCTGATCATGGCCTTTTCAGCCGGATGCAGATACGCGTTCCGCGAAGCGGGCTAAGCAAGTCTACGCTCCTAATGCTGGACCACCATTTTGTAAATCACTTTATAATTTTCACCTATCAACTGAGCATAATACAGCCCAGAAGGCCAGTTCTCAACCCTGACATTTAGCACATCAGCTTCTTTTTGCAAATCTTGAGTCATCATTATCTGCCCTAAGCTACTCACGATTTGTAGCTGAGTATGTGATTGAGGAGGCACCATATACTTTATAAGCAAATCCATGTCGGCAGGCACCGGCATAGCCGTCAGCATCATTTGACTTTCTCGATCTACGCTGAGTTCAATTTGCTGGCTCAAACTAAAGCCACCTCCGGCATCTACCTGCTTGAGACGGTAGAATACTCTAAAACTAGGCATCTTGCTAAAATGAGGGTCGATATACTCGTATGATTTAGACTCATTGCTATTACCGTTTGCGGCTACTTGCCCAATAGGTCCAAACAATAAGCCGTCGATTGAGCGTTCGACCAGATAGTAATCAGTATTGCTTTCTGATCCAGTAATCCATTGCAATAATGCACCGCTTGCCACAGCTCGGCCCTCAAACGAAAGCCATTCTACAGGCAAAGCTATATTTTCACGCCAATCTCGCTCACTTGTTCCAGATACAGCATCAGGATGTGAGTTGGCAGTCAGGCCGCCATTGGTAGCATCCCAACTGATAGTATTATTGTCAAAGCCATCGAGTAATCCATCTCCATCACTATCGACAGTACCTCCAGCTAGCCCCGTATTGGCATTGGGAGAATCGGCTCCATCGATGACATCATCATTGTTGGTGTCATGTCCTTCGAGGATGTCTAACTGGCCGTCTTCATCGCTATCCTCATCTTGGTAATCAGGGAAGTCGCTAGCATCGGTATTGACGGGACTGATAGCGATACCATTGACAGTTCCACAGGGGGCACAATCTATATCATAGCCATCGTCGAGTCCATCATCATCAGAATCGATACCACTAGGAGCAACATATAATAAGCTAGCCTGAGCTTCGGTATTATCGACGATGCCATCATTATCGGCGTCAATATCGAGAAAATCGGCAAAGCCATCACTGTCAGTATCTCGATCATTGTCATTGGTACCATCGGCATTGGTGTCAAAAAGGAGAGAGGTAGAAGCACTTAGGTCGCAGTCTACATTGAGCTTGCATGCAGCCACATCTGGGCCATCTGTATCATCATTGTCATAAATATCTACCAGACCATCACCATCTGTGTCAGTAAGATTGTCCACCATGCCATCACCGTCGCTATCTACACCGCTGGCCTCAATAATATCCGGGATTCCGTCGTTGTCGGAGTCGAGGTCTTGACAATTTATTATTCCATCCATGTCCTGATCGTCTGCACTAATTGCCGAAGTGGCATCTGTCAACTCCAAATTACTTATCCGATCATTTACCCCTCCAGTACCTGTTGCAGCCGCGACAAACTGCCAGTTGGAGTTATCTGTATTTTGCCATTGGTTTATAGGAATTTGGGCAGTAACATCAGGCAGGTTATTGACATTAACAGAAAAGCTCACTAAGCCACAGCTATTTATTTGTAGAGTAGATGCCGTTGGACTAAGGAAGGCATTATAGTGTTTATTTTTCCGGCCAATCTCAGTACCGTTCCAATATATCACTGTATTTGCCTCTGAACCTGAAATATCTTCTGTAACAATTGCCAAACCTGTACCAACTCCTGCACCATAGTCTCCTAATGTTAAAGTCGTAATGTCTCCAAAATTGAAGGATAAGGATAAAGCACCTCCCGTTCCTCGGTCATAGCCAAAAACTATGTTCACTGCCGAAAGATTGCCAACATCTGCACCACCAGCATCTGGATCCACAGCAATATAATGATCCGTTTGCCCTGTCAAGGCAAACTGGTACTGTGCTGGTCCGCCAGATGTCCCTCCACCAATTGTTCCATTCTGGGTTGTTACCCCCGGATCAGTAGCAAGATCGTTCAGATCAAGAGCGGCAAATGATGCTAGAGTTGCGGCACAGCCCACTTCGCATCCTTCATCAATATCTAGAATCCCATCATTGTCGTCATCAAGATCACAGCTATTATCAAGCCCGTCTCCATCAGTATCTATACCAGAGGCATTGGGACAAGGACAGCTTGGAGTACCATCAGTAACTAAGGTCAAAGTAGCGGTATAATCAGGTAGGCCGTCATTTGCAGTACCACTATTGGAGCCATCATCGACAGCATCCACTAAGCCATCGTCATTGGAATCTATGTCTGGGAATTGATACTGATCATTTTGCTCGATTGTAGCTCCGGCTTCGTAGGCATCAGAGCATCCATCTTGATCCGAATCAAGGTCTAGATAATTGAGAATATTGTCGTTATCAGTATCCTGATGTAGGCAATAATCAAAGCCTAATCCTAAATCATCCAAAATGACCTCAGTGCCAGTACTCAAGCCATATACATATATCCTAATGATGTAGGTCTGAGCAGGCCCAATCGAATAGCCCGATGCATCCTTAACGTTTATATCATTAGGGTATGTACCTGTTCCGCTCTGGTTGAGAAAGTTGGAGATATTGGTAAATGTAGCACCTCCGTTCCGAGAGGCTTCAAAGCTAAGGGAAAAGCTAACAGCGGGATTATTAAAGGCCGCATAATGCCGAGCTCCGTCTATAATCCCCACGACATTGGCCAGAGTCGTAAAACTAAATTCGATATATTCATCGTTTAGCTTGGCATCGGTCAGGGTAGCAGAAGATATACCACTAACATCCAACAAAGAAAAGGAAGCGTTTTTGACGATCGTAATACCAGCACCTGCAGACAGGCTGCTAGCCGAGGCAATAGGGACATCCGAGCCAATATCATCAGCATCTAGTATCACATTTACATTGCCATAGATGATATAAGTATCATCACCAGTTGAATTTCCACCTTGTACAAGATTGATGTCGTAGCAAGTTGTCGCTTCATCTGTATCCAGTATCCCGTCATTGTCATCGTCGATATCAATCACATCTGCAATGCCATCCCCATCTGTATCTATGACCTCTGCAAGGTCGACTTCGCTTGTATGATAAATTGTCCCGAGACCGCCGTGAAAATCAGCCCCTTCATTGGTATTGCTCGGAAAAGTAGTGGGATCAGTCAAAGTATGACTCGCAGTAGTGACATCGCTACCAAAAAAGGAGATACCATATATTACATCTCCCTCGCCTAGGCCCAAGTCCTGAAAGCTTATCAATGAATATCCAACTTGTTCGGTCGAATTGTAAAATGCTTCGGGCAGGCCATGTGGTACACTAGCCGCATCTTTGAAAAAACGAAAATTGTAGGAAGAATCGGGTAAGCCATAAGCATTAGAGCTACTTACTGTAACTAATGACCCATAACTAGCAGGCTCACCCTTTGTGTCGAGAGAAAGAATCGCCGCCGCTTTGAAATCATTATTGCCTTGCTTTTCAGTAGCCAAAAATCCGAGATCGTCTAGCAAAACAGTAGTCGGCGCTACCATTCCCGAGGTCAAGACATCTACTCGCTCGATATTATTGGAATACTCGACCCCTCCATCAAATACATTTTGAAAGATATCTAGTGCGCCTCTATTGATGATCGGATCATAAAGCGCTTTGCTCATCGAGCAGGCACCATATTGATCTACGGGATAAGTCGCTCTCAAGTCGGTATTGGAGCTTCTTTCGACAAATATTTGACACCTATCGCCACTTGCATTGGCATTGTCTACCCTTTTGAGCTGTATCCGCTTGTCATATAAATCAGCCCCCAAAGCGTAATAAACGCCCGCAATTTGGAAGGAATCGAGATAAACATCCGTCGTCTGGCCCCAATTATAGGTAGTACCTCCTACAGTATAGCTAGATGCACTTGCCGTTTGGGGTGAGGTACTGATAGCTGTTATAGGCGTTTGTGCTTGAAGCAAGTTGAGTAAAACGGTCCACACAAGGGAAAACAATAGGAAAGGTCGAATCATCGTCATCTACATTTTTGAATAAGGCATCAAAGCATAGAATTGACTTTTTACCCATTGACAAAAATGCCCAAATAATACAAGTCGAAAAAATAACAATCGGTGTATTACCCACATCTTTCCCCTACCGCTTCGCGGAACGCTCAGCCTAATCAGACTGCATTGACAGAGGCTTGAATTTGCAGCCTTGGAATCAAATAATAATGAGTAAGAATCACATTGGGAACCCAACTCAACCAAGCGACCACACGATAAGCAGGAATAAAACTACCAAAAGCGATAATTAGTAGTGGTAACCATATCCGTAAAGTCACTGCTCCGAAGGTTGCAGCAAAACTATAAGTCATCATCCGCTGATGCTTACTGACATCGCCATTTCGAATAGCAGTGTAAGCGTTCCACGAAGTGGTAAACCAAAAAATCGCCAAGCCCACAAAGCCCGCAGCACTAATCCAGCCGCCAGTAGCAAACAAAGCAATCCCAAAGCCGGCCGTGGCACTAAGCAAAACGGAGATTATATATATCTGCCCGACCCGCCGGTGGACTTGGGGATATTTACGCCTCCAAACTGCTCGAAATTGCGTCCAACCCGTCAACAAAGCGATCCCACCAAAGCTGATATGCGTATAAAAACCAATCTTCCAAAAGGGATTATTATACAGAATATCAGGCTTTTGTTGTAAAAGCGCTATTTTCTCATCGACGGCTAAATACAATACCGGATACATACTAATCAAAACGCAGAGGACGGCAAATAGGCCAAAGAGGAGCACTTTTTTGTTCATTCTACTGACTATATTTGAATCATAAAGACAAATCAATCTACAATCTTATACGATAAATGAAATATACCCCGCCACCCAAAGAGCTATTTATTCACAATCGGGCCAATTTTGCTGCTCAGATGAAACCCAATACGGTCGCGATTTTTCATGCCAATGATCAGGTCATGAATAATGCTGATGGTATGTATCGCTTTGTTCAAAACAGCAATACCTATTATATGGCTGGTTTGGATCAAGAAGAAGTGATTCTCGTTTTGTATCCAGATGCTCCCAAAGAGGAGTTTAGGGAGATGCTGTTTATCCGGGAGACCAATGAGCACATACAAGTTTGGGAAGGCTGGAAATACTCTAAAGCAGAAGCTCGCGAAGCCGCAGGAGTTGAGACCGTCTATTGGTTTCATCAGTTTGACGATATGATCCGTCGCCTGATCTCCTATTTTGATGGCGTCTATCTAGATATCAATGAGCATATGCGCAATGCCTTGACGACTCGTAGCGCAGGACATCGCTTGGCAGAGAAGTTTCAGACTGAATTTCCGGCGCACCAGATTTATCGTTCGGCTCCGATCACTGAGGCTTTGCGTTCTGTGAAACATGAAGCTGAGATTGCCCAAATGCAAACCGCCTGTGATATCACGGAGAAGGCCTTTCGCCGAGTATTAGGATTTGTTAAGCCCGGTGTATGGGAACATGAGATCGAGGCCGAGATCCAGCATGAGTTTTTGCGCAATCGTGGGACAGGTCCTGCTTATGACTCTATTATCGCTTCGGGGAAGAACGCTTGTGTCCTGCATTATATAGACAACAATGAAGAATGTCAGGATGGTGATGTGATCTTGATGGACTTTGGAGCGGAATACGGCAATTATTCCGCAGATTTGACACGTAGTATTCCTGTCAATGGCAAGTTTACAGAGCGACAAAAAGCCGTCTATAATGCAGTGCTTAGCGTGATGAAAACGGCTACAGCCATGCTGGTAGTTGGCAATACCCTAGATGAATATCACAAAAAGGTTGGCGAAGCGATGACAGTAGAGCTAATCGGATTAGGCCTACTCACTCAAGAAGAAGTAGACAATCAAGATCCAGAGGCTCCGGCCCACAAAAAGTACTTTATGCATGGTACTTCTCACTTCATCGGTCTTGACACCCATGATGTCGGGCATTGGTATAAGCCATTCAAAGCAGGCAATGTCTTTACATGTGAGCCAGGGATCTATATTCCTGCGGAGAACTTAGGTATCCGGATCGAGAACGACATCTTGATTACGGCCGATGGTCCACATGACTTGATGGCTAATATCCCTCGAGAAGTGGAAGAGATTGAGGCTTTGATGGCCAGATAGGCATCTAAATACATATAAGCCGGAGATGCAGAAATCATTTATTCTGTGTCTCCGGCTTTTGGTTTATTGGATGTATGAGTTTTATGCCCGCTTCGCGGAACGCTTACTTTTGGGGACGTATGCAATATGTCCCTACCATTTGGCCATGTAGCGGTCTATTGCATAGACCGATTTATTTTATGCCCGCTTGGCGGAACGCTTAATCTCAGAGGCGTATGCAATACGCCACTACCATTTGCAAATTTAGCGGTCTATTGCATAGAACAACTTATTTCATGCCCGCTGCGCGGAACGATTCTAGAAATCACTCCTGCTTTTGCTGGATCACCCGAACCTCATTGAGCAAGGCTGAGTTCACGGTTTGTGGCAAAATATGAGCCGTATTACCAAAAGCGCGCAGGGCAATTTGTTCCATCTCCGCAATCCGGTCAGCGGGTAGTTTACCAAAGTAAAAGACACTAAAGGGTATTTCGCTTTTCGCAAACTTATCCAAAGGCTTATCAAGCATCTCCGTTTCAAAGCCACCATCAGTCGCAAAGATGATACGATTGTTTCCCTCTGGGATGAGGTGTTGATTTGCTAGTTCATAGGCAAGTTCGACCGCTTGGGTAGGTTTGGTACTACCAGACGAAGCCAAGACCTCGACAGTAGCAGCGATAGAATCTCGTTCGGCTGCCGAAAGATTGCTCAAGAGTACTTCGGCCTTGCTCGAATAGGCGACAATAGAGATTTTGTCCTCAGGGCGCATATAAACCAACAAATTGAGGAAGGCCTCCCGCAGTAATGGCAGACGAAGGGGTTTATTCATCGAGGCAGAAACATCTAGCACAAAGATCAAATGACTCGGAGCATAGGTCGAAAGATCATATAGACTATCCATCTGAGCCGAATCTATGGCCGTAAGCGCATCGCGGTAGATCCAAGCGGAATCTTCAGCAGTTATCTTTAAGGCGCGCTGTTCAAGTTCGCTTTGTTTGGCATTGGCGGCGGATCGGAGCTGTGGCGATACGATCCAAAAGGCTCCTTGATTGGGGCCGCTTTCATCATCTAGATGGCCACTGATTAGCAAATCGGCTTCACCGTCTTGATTATGGTCGGGTCCCTTAGCCAGGGAACGCCCTAGATTATAGCTAGTGGAGAGCTTGCCCGAAAAATTATCGGCATCCTGATAAAAGCGGTTGACCCATTGGATATTTTGCACTGAATCGAGGTAGAGGATGTAGATCGTCCCCATGTCTCTGCCCCCATCGTCAGCCCTTGAGGCCGCGACGGCGAGTTCGGCACGGCCGTCTCCGTTCCAGTCTCCTATCGTAGCGAGGCCTGTCCCCCAGCGGTCTTGGGCTTTGAGTTCTGGGCCAAAACCCTGCTTATGAGTGATCTTAGTGGCTTCGCTCAACTGCCCATCTTCATCAATGCGCAGTCTCCAGATGGCTCCTGCATTGAGAGCGGCCTTATCATCGCCAAGCGCCCCGACAAAAAGGATTCCACTACTTCTTTTGTACGAACTCAGACTACCGCCAAATTGATCACCCGTTTTGAGGCCCTTTTTGGGAAAACCATTTTGAGCGTTCGCATAGCGAATCGCCTCTTTGATCGAGCCATCTTTTTCGAGTAGAAGCAGCCAGACCTCACCATTGCCCTTGGACATCATCATAGGAGCGCCTACCGCAATATCTCCCACACCATTGAAGTCAATATCTCCCATGGCAGTAAGATCCATCCCAAAGCGTCTATCTCGCCCCAATTGTCCGATCAGGCCTTCGGTCCGGCCACTGTATTCAAAATACTTTTTGACCGTCCCATCTGAGCGGAGCAGCAATATCCACGCGCTACCATAGTTGATCGGGCCAGCATTGGATTTAGGTTGACCGACAAGTAGGTCTGGCACTCCATCGTAGTCCCAGTCTCCAAGAGCCGCTACGCGAACGCCAAATTGAGTACCGGGCGTGAGATTGACATTAAATCCATTAGTCTGTTCCCGGATAGGGGTAAAAGCTTTGATTTCACCGTTCTCCGTAGGAAAGAGAATAAATACCGTACCATCCTCAACTTTGGGAGCACCAACAGCGATCTCCTCGATCCCGTCCCCATCAAGGTCTCCGATTGTGGCCATACCTTCCCCCCATCCATCTTGGTCTTCGAGGACTGGGGCACCGGGAGTGAGCGCAGAAACTTTGGTATGACTATAAAAAAAACGAGGCGGCTGGGCTTGCGCGTAGCAAATCCAGCCGACCCATAAGATTGTTAAAAAATGTCTCATACTTAAAAGTAAGACGAAAAGTCCTACTGTTTAAGTTTTCTCTTAATTTCTGCCAAAAGCGGAGAGATCAGTAACTTTGTAGCCACTAAGGTCAAATACTTTTTTATCAACCTGACCAGGCTTCACATACTGCATTTCAGTGGTGATCTCTTGGCCATCTTCCATAATCATATGAGTACGCATTGGGAAACCATCGATACCATAGATATTGGCTGCTTGAGTCGTCTTTCCTCCTTTTTTCTGCTGCGCATAAACGTTCATACTCTGCATGAGGTTTTCGTACTCCATATCTATTTCATTAGTAATCCAGAAGTCGCCTGTTCCATCAGGAGATTCCATGAGGTATTTACGACAACGGTAGCCATTGATAGTTTCGTATTCGTTGGTAGGAGTAATAGTAACCTCCTCTTCTTCGTGCTTACTTTCGACGATTGTTTTATAACGAGGGCGCTTCATGGTGATTGCTGATAGCTCGCCTTCATTATCCATTTTGGTGGTCATGGTATTCTCCTTGATATTGAAGATCATAACGGCACCATTTGCTTCGGAACTAGGTACTTCAACCATAATACCTGTATGCCACTCATCAAATACGTAGGTAGCGTAGGTTGGGCCGTTTTTATCAACTTTACCATTTTTTGCGACTTCCATTTTCATTTGGAAAGTGCCAATAAATTCATTGGCCACGGCAACATATGGGCTATTGTCCTTGACAACTTTTACTTCTGCATTTTCAACTTCGCCGGAAACGCCTTCTCCGTTTTCAGCACGCTCATTCATTTCTTCTTCGACTTCTTCCTCTGCGGCTTCTTCTACCCCATCGAGTACTTTTTCTACAGCCTCATCTACTTTTTTGAGGATACGCTCTTCTAGATTTCGATTGACGCGATTTTTGATACGTCTTGGAGTGGGGATTTGCGCGAATGAAGGCACGGCAAACACAAGGATTAATAAAAAGCTAAAAATGAGTTTAAGCATTTTTGAAAAGGGAAGTGGAAAGTTCATTTTTTTGGGAGTTATATTTTAAAGAACGACGGTTTTTGCAAAAAAAATACATTAATCAGCAAAAAGAATCATGCTTTAAAGATGCCATGCAGCTTAGTAAGCTGGAAAGCATCAAAGGCAGTTTTAAGATCGATATTGTGCCCGCTCAATTGATCGGGATCCGAAACGGCTACGATAAATAATTTGTCAGTTAGAGCTAAAACCTCAGGATTAAGATCAGGATGGAGCAAATTCAATTCAATCCCTTCTCTATAAAAATCAGCTAGCGCCTGATAAGCTAGCTCTTGGAGCTGCTGTACCAACTGCCAAAGATCCGGATAAAACTGCTTGAGATCATCTAGAAAGCGAGTCGATATTCCTGCCATTTCGAGGCTAGCTGCGCTAACGGATTCGTTGTAGCGTTGCATATAAGGCCGCTCCTGATCTCTCAGGATAGGCTCAAAAATGGCAATTTGCTTTACTTTTCGTTGGACCACAGCCTCCACCAAATCTCCTTTTTGGGCAAAGTACTTATACAAAGTAGCCTTGGAGCAATTGAGCTCTCGGACAATATCATCCATAGTGAATTGCTTGATTCCATTTTCAAGCAATAATGGACTCACTTTAGCGGCCCAACGTTCTTGAAGCGCCGGGTTTTTCTTACGGACTTTGGTAGTGGGTTTGCGACCCATACTTAGAGGATATACTGACTAAGGTCTTTTTGTTTGACGACCGCCCCTAGCTTTTTCTGGACAAATTCTGCGGTGATTACAAACTTACGTTCAACGCTAAGATCAGGCACTTCAAAAAGGATCTCTTCGAGTAAATTACTCATGATCGTATGTAGTCTCCTCGCACCGATATTTTCCACATTTTGATTGACATTATAGGCCATATCAGCCATTAACTCAATCGCATCATCCTCAAATACAAGTTCTGCCTCTTCACTTTCTAGCAATGCTTGATATTGACGGGTGAGAGCGTTACGTGGCTGCGTCAGGATTTTGACAAAATCATCTTTAGTCAACGAGTCAAGATTGACTCTGATCGGAAAGCGGCCCTGCAATTCAGGAATCAAATCAGAAGGTTTGGCTACGTGAAAAGCTCCCGCAGAAATAAACAAGATGTGATCTGTCTTGATCGTACCATGCTTAGTGTTGACAGTTGAGCCTTCTACGATAGGAAGGAGGTCTCTTTGTACCCCTTGTCGGGAAACATCTGCTCCGCCACGTCCTTCGCTAGAAACCGCAACTTTGTCAATCTCATCTATGAAAATAATGCCGCTATTGCCTGCACGTTCGATGGCTTCTCTTGTAACCGAATCCATGTCGATCAATTTTGAAGCTTCTTCATCGGCGAGATATTCACGCGCATCCTTGATGGCCATTTTGCGTGTTTTCTTCTTTTTAGGGATCATGCCACTGAGCATATCCTGAAGTCCATCCATGCCATCCATACCCATTGGTCCCATAACTTGGACGTTGTGGGTCGGCACAACCACTTCTACTTCTATTTCACGATCCTCTAATTCGCCACGCTTAAGTTTTTCGCGAAACTTATCGCGTGTACGCTCATTGAGCTCGTCATCAGAGTATTTGGTGGGACTTTCAAAGCCTATATTCTCACCTTCGGTGAAACGCACCGCTGCCTTGTCTTTAGGCTTGCGGATCGGTGGGATCAAGATATCGAGGATTTGTTCTTCCGCATTGATAAGTGCTTGCTCACGGATTTTGGCCTTTTGCTCGGCTCGGACGAGGTTGACGGACTGTTCGACAAGGTCGCGGACCATACTCTCGACGTCTCTACCGACGTAACCGACCTCTGTAAACTTGGAGGCTTCGACCTTAATAAAAGGTGCCTCAGCCAATTGAGCCAAACGACGAGCAATTTCGGTTTTGCCTACGCCGGTTGGGCCGATCATCATGATATTGTTAGGGATGATCTCTTTGCGTATTTCCTCATTTGCGTTGAGTCTCCGCCAACGATTACGAAGAGCAATGGCAACTGATTTTTTGGCGTCTGCTTGGCCAATGATATATTTATCCAGCTCCTGAACGATGCGGGCTGGCGTTAAGCTTTGTTCCATACAGTAAAAATACAAAAATTTAGGTCTGCAGACCTACAAACGTCCGTCTGCGGCTGAGATAGCACCTTCGGTTCCCAGTTTTTCGTGAATTTCACGTCGCATCTGGAGAAGGTGCATATTGATTTCGAGCCAATAGTCTAGTCCTTCGGCGTCTTTTTTGTCTTGCGCCTCCTTGACTTTATCGCGACTCTCAGAGATCAAACGATCTATTTTACGGCTTTTATAATGATATAGCGGCCCTTGCACCGTCTTGCGGAGATTAACATCTAAGTCCAATACAAAAGCACCATGTTTGCGCCAGCCGGGACTGATCTCGTGCCGAGGAACGAGCAAATCCGAGACAAGCTTGCGGACATCATCATTTTCGTGATTTAGATAACGATTGATGTCAACATGTCCATTGTCCGCATACTCTTTGAAAATTAAGCCTTTAAGCGTTTCAAAGTTCGAGTTTTCAAAACTGATGTCATCGAGTTCTTCAACGAAGAAATCCATCAAAGGGACCTTCTCCACTTCTATTGGATTACCCATGGCATCTTCTACATCGATCCCTTCTTCGACAAAACCTTCGCTCGGATAATTGATCAATACCCGGAGCAGTTCTTTTTCTTGGTTGGCGAGCTCTAATTTTTCAAAAGCTTTGAGATCCTTTACCTCTGCCTCTATATACTCCGGCGGAGGTGGCATGCCCGGAGGATAATCTGTCGCAGCACTTTGCCGACGGCGATCGCGCGCATTGAGTTTATTATGTGCTTTTAAGGCCTCCTCCACTGCATGGGTCATCAAGCTTTCGCTGATCTCCATGCGTTGCGCCACATGTTTGATAAACATCTGCCGCTGGACACGATCCGGTAAAAAGCCCAAAGTATCAGCCAAACCTTTGACGATCTCCGCTTGTACTACTGGGTCCTTGACCTTTTTGCCTTCACTCAGCACCCGCATCTTAAAGTCAATGAAGCTCAGGGCTTCTTCCTTGATAAAATCTAGGAAGGCTTGCGAACCTTTTTCCTTGACGTAGGAATCGGGATCATGCCCATCTGGCAACATCAAAACCTGGGCGTTCATTTCCTCTTTGAGGAGGAGATCGATACCACGAGTGGCTGCTTTGATACCCGCATTGTCGCCATCATAGATCATGAGGACATTGCGCGTAAAGCGACGAATCAAACGTATCTGTTCTAATGTCAGAGCCGTTCCGCTGGAAGCGACTACATGTTTGATACCATTTTGATGGAGGGCAATGGTATCCATATAGCCCTCTGTCATGATACAAAGGTCCTCGTCTCGGATGGCTTTTTTGGCCTGATATAAGCCGTATAAAACCTGACTTTTGTGATAAATATCCGACTCCGGCGAGTTGATATACTTACCGACATCCTTGCGTTGAGTCAGGATGCGCCCGCCAAACCCAAGCACTTTACCTACTGGACTGAGGATCGGAAACATGATCCGTCCTCTAAAGCGGTCAATTAAGTTTTGCGTCTTTGACGAACGACTCGTTAAACCTAACTCAATGAGATAATCATCCTTGAATTGCTGTTTAGTAGCCGCTTGCGAAAAGGTTTCCCAAGTATCCGCCGCATAGCCTAGCTGAAATTCTTCAATCGTAGCATCTAATATCCCGCGCTCTTTGAAATAACTCAGTCCGATTTGCTTGCCTTCGTCAGTTTCAAGCAATTGCTCATGAAAAAACTTGGCAGCAAACTCATTGACAATGAAAAGGCTCTGTCGTTTATCGCGGGTGAGCCGTTCTTCGGGGGTTTCCTCAATCTCAGGCACCTCAATACCATAGCGTTTGGCTACATGGTTGAGGGCTTCGACATAGGTGTAGGCCTCCATCTCCATGAGGAAGTTGATCGCATTGCCACCTTTGCCGGAGGCCCCAAAGTCCTTATAGATGCCTTTGACGGGATTGACCGCGAAGGAAGGAGACTTTTCATTGGAAAATGGCGATAAAGCCCAAAAATTGCCCCCCTTCTTTTTAAGTTGGACATAATCCCCAACGATGTCCACAATATCCATTGCGGCATAGATTTGATCTACTACATTTTGGGGGATCCGACTCATAGGGTAAAGATACTGATTTTGAAATTGATCTATGTGGCGACGCAAGATTTTGCATCGCTACCGAATCTCTGATCAATAAGGTTTCACCCCGCTACTGGGGTCATGTATTTATTAGCCTTCCAATGCCTTACGGCAATACTCTAGACACTTTTGTACTTCTGTTACGGCATCAGAGCCTTCGGGGATTTTATATTCTAACTCAATCGTACCGGGGAAACTGTACTTATTATCACGCATCGTCTGCAATGCCTCGACAATAGGCGTGTCTCCTTCGCCCCAAACCAGATTTTTTTGCCCATTGACTTTGGATTGGCGGTCTTTGAGGTGGATACTTTGGATTTTTTCGTGTTTTGCTTCTAGGAAGGGCAATGGATCGAAGCCAGCAGCTGTGTAATGCCCAATATCTACATTGATGGCATTGTATTTAGATTGAGACATGGCTTTATCCCAAGCAGTGAACGTTTGCTGAAGATGCCCATGGTAGCCGATATTGACTTTTTCCTTTTTCGCTAGTTTGCCGAGTCTTTTGGACTGCTTCGCAGAACGCGGAATCTCGACAGTAACATGACTAGCCCCAAGCGCTTTGGCAGCTTTAAAGGCATAGAGAATTTCTGCGTCAGTATTTTTATCACCTAAGGCGCTCGGTTTCCATGCGTAGATGCTCACACCAGCCTCATTATACATTTTTCGTAGCTGCTCAAATTTCTCCATGGAGGCATTTGCTCGCCAAGTAGCGACTTCTGCGGCATAAGCAGCCATGCCTTTTTTACGTTCTGCGGCGGCTTTTTTCTGTTCTTCTGTCAAGGGACCTTCTTGCTTGCGTCTTCGCTGCCAAGGGTAGGGGTTTTCGGGCATACCCGCGAATGGTTCAGCGGTCCAACCCATCAATTCGATGGCGCTGATCCCACTATCCACGCAGTATTTAAGGGTTGACTCAGCGTCATTGTTCATCCCGCGGAAAGAGTATGTAATGACGCCAATCTGGACACCGTTGATCATAGAGTTAGGCTTGCCATAGCGGTCTATGATAGCAGGGAAGCCCCAAGCTTTTGGGCTTAGTAATAAGCCTCCTGCAGCCAATGCACCACTATTTTGGAGGAAGCGACGGCGAGATTGTTTGTTTTTTTGAGTAGTAGTTTTCATCCGAGTATTATTTTGTAGCGGTTTTGGTTTTTTTATTTGGATCTGCTTCGCAGAACGCTTGGGTAGAAAATAGCGTGTTACCTATGCCAATTTTCGGGACGGTGTATGCAATACACCGCTACTGATAAAAACGTTCTGTGAAGCAGTAAATAATGAAGACGTTCTATGCAATAGAATGCTAAAGAGTCAAATGTAGAAACGTATTACATACGCCTATTTAGAAAAGCGTTCTGCGAAGCAGAAAAACTTAATGATTGTCTTTAGGGACGCCAGAACCAGACTTACCAATTAGGAAGTCGAGATCAGCACCTTCGTGTGCTTGGTTGACATGATCAACATATAGTTTGACATAGCCACGATGAGTAAAGTCTTCGGGAGCTTGCCATTGGGCGCGACGTTCGGCAAGGACGGCATCACTCACCTCCAAATGTAGCCTACGGCCTGCCACATCTACCTCAATCCAGTCTCCATCCTCGACCAAGGCTAAAGTACCTCCGATGGCTGATTCGGGTGAAACGTGAAGAAAAACCGTTCCGTAAGCGGTCCCACTCATACGCCCATCAGAAATACGGACCATATCGGTTATGCCCTTTTGGAGCAGCTTTTTGGGCAAGCCCATATTACCTACTTCTGGCATACCGGGAAAACCTTTGGGACCTACGTTTTGCAGGACCATGATAGAGTTTTCGTCTATCTCTAAATCGGGATCATCGATACGAGCGTGATAATCATCATTGTCTTTAAATACGACGGCCTGACCACGATGCTGCATCAGCGCAGGAGTCGCCGCAGAAGGTTTTATGACCGCACCGTTCTCGCAGAGATTGCCATAAACGACCGCTACGCCACCGGCATCATTGATTGGCTGTTCAAGGGTTCCTAAGACTTCCCGATTATAGCATTCGGCGTCTTGATTATTTTCTTTTTGGGTTTTGCCATTGACGGTGATGGCCTCCGTGTGGAGAATATCGCCCAATTCTTTGATGACAACGGGTAATCCACCCGCATAGTAAAAATCTTCCATCAAATATTTGCCAGAAGGCATCAGGTTAGCGAGGAGGGGAATTCCTTCACTGAGACGATCAAACTCTTTGAGATCGAGTTTAATGCCTACTCGCCCAGCAATGGCGAGGACATGGATGATGAAGTTGGTCGAACCGCCGATGGCAGCATGGATTTTGATCGCGTTTTCGAAGGCCTCACGAGTTAGTACATCGCCTATTTTCAGGTCTTCGTGGACCATCCCGACGATCCGATTACCGGCTTCATGCGCTAGGACACGACGGCGCGCATCGACAGCGGGAATGGCCGCTCCTCCCGGAAGCGTTAGTCCGAGGGACTCGATCATACAAGCCATAGTCGAAGCGGTCCCCATCGTCATACAATGTCCACGGCTCCGCGACATACAGGCCTCGGCCATCGAGAACTCAGAAGGCGACATACGACCAGCACGGAGTTCTTCGCTAAATTTCCAGACCATGGTTCCAGAACCAATATCTGATCCTTTGAACTTACCGTTGAGCATGGCTCCTCCCGAAACGACGAGGGTGGGCAAGTTGACACTAGCAGCTCCCATCACGGTAGAAGGCGTGGTCTTGTCGCAGCCAACCAGTAAAATCACTCCATCAAGTGGATTGGCTCGCAAGGTTTCCTCGGTATCCATCGCTGCCAGATTGCGAAACAACATCGCAGTAGGCCGCATGAGCGTTTCGCCCAGTGAGGTGACGGGAAACTCTAGCGGAAAGCCGCCAGCCTCGTATACGCCTCGCTTGACGTATTCGGCTAGCTCTCGAAAGTGAGCGTTACACGGAGTGAGTTCAGACCATGTATTGCAGATTCCAATCACGGGGCGACCGTCAAAAGAGGCGTCAGGAATCCCTTGGTTTTTCATCCACGAACGGTAGATGAATCCCATTTTGTCTTTTTTGCCAAACCAGGCTTGTGAACGTAGCATTGAGAGCGAGTTGTGAGGATGCTACGCGAACGCTAGACTATATTTGCGTGGTCCAGTCTAAGGCAACACCCTGCTGATCAGGGGAAGGAAAAACGCATTTGAAGTTATGCTCTTCCATTTCTTCAGTAGTGAAGACTGAACGTAAGGTATCATTATCGAAATTGAAAATAAAGGAAATCGATTGTTCTTTTTTACGGTCGGGATGGAGAATAATTCTGGCCATGGCTTCTTTGTTGGGGAGACCATGTCGGCTACCATCAGTACTAATTATATATTGTTGACAATCTACCAAGTCGAGCAAATCATAGGTATTGCTTGCTTTGCTACCGTGGTGAGAAAGCTTGAGGGCGTCTACTTTGATTTTGTTGGTCTGGCTATACCCCAGAGATTTTAAGGCAGCGCCGACATCAGAGGAGTGAGCATCTGCTAAGAATAGGATCTTCACCTCTCCATGCTCGAATAGAAAGGAAATGCTGCTTTCATTGGCGATAGAGCGATCTTCTTTGGGCTTTTTGGCAGCCAGTTCCGCGAGCGGAACCTCATAATCTCTCCCAGCGGTCGAACGATCTTTCTCTAATTCTTCTTCCCACTTCTCATTGAGCTTTTGGAGCGAATGTTTATTAGGCGTCAAGATGGTCAAGCTCGCATCTCCAATCCGATGAACCTGCCCCAGCATAATGGGAGTCTCATGCCATCTATTGGTTTCGGTCAAGAAGCTTTCAAAGTCAATCCCTTCCCTGATACTGCGGCTATTTTCTCCGGAATCCGGCAATGCCACAGAGCGAGTGGCATCAACGACCTCGTCAAAATGTTTAGAGATAATGAGGCCCGAATTGAACCAAAACTGTTTCACGATCTCAGCAGGGGTACTGGCATCATTAGCAAAGGCTAAGACCCCACCGATATGATCTTGATCAATATGAGTAACCATCATGAGATCAATCTTGCCGCCCACTTTGTGCAAACGGTTCAAGTATGCTTGATGATGCTCTCTGTAGGATTTGCCTAAGCCTCCGTCAATCCAAATCTGATGGATCTCTTGTTTGGCATCTTGGTATCCCAATACTAAGGTATCTCCATTGTTGGCAGGCAAAACTTCTAGACGAATCTGGACTGGTGTAGTGCCAATTCCCTCTCGATCGATGGCAGCTTCTAATTCTTGGATGAGTTGGATTTGCTGTTTTGGAGAGAACTGGGCAAATATTTCTTTGAACTCAGCGGGGGTAATTGACATAGAAGCTTTTAATTCTCTGATGAGTTGAGTCTGTTGATTAAAAGAGAACTGAGCGAAGAGATCTTTAAACTCGGCGGGCGTAATTGGCATTGACGTTTGGGTTAAAAATGGGCTGTTAAAGACAAGTTACAATAGTGCTACTAAAAAGCAATACAAAATATCTTATCCATAGATAGTCCGCATGCTCGTTCTATTGACCAGACCGCTCGGCAAGCGTTTTTGACCACTCATGAAGCAGAGGGTAGATTTCCCCGATTGAGCTGCTAATTTCATGCATCCCAAACCCATTTCGTTCTTTTCATGCGTTCTTAGAGTAATTCAAAATTACTCTGGTCGCCTCATTTTTTTACCCCATTATTGACTACGATCAGGACTAAGTATATGACAGGACAGGATGAAATGAAGCATCTTTTAGATGAACTCACTCAGCTTCGTGAAGAAAACGTTCGGCTCAAAGCCGTCAGTGGCCTTTCGCAGCTGCCAGAACCTTCTGAACTGGAAGTAGACCCCTTGTTTTTAAAAATCAAACAGCAATTGATCCATCTTCAGGATGCGAACATTATCAGCCAACAGTCTATGGAACTCACTCAACAGGCGGAGCAGGCTTTGGCCGCAATGATTCCTGCCCTAGAAGTAGAGTTTCATGGTAAGAATAATCAAATCAAACAGCTAAAAGCGGCAAACTTAGATTTGGAAAACACCTATGTGATGGTGATTGAAAAACTAGAACAGCAGCTCAAAGAGTTTAAGCAGCGGTTTCTTGACCAAGAAAATCGATTAGAGGAACGCTTAGCAGAAATTCAACAGCGGCAAAGTGATCTAGAGGCAGCCTTGACCGAAAGTCAAACTTTAAATGCAGACTACCGAGCGCAGCTAAATAGTATAGAAACAAAAAAGGAACTGGCTCCTGAAGAAGCAAGTCCCTTTAAGTCTCTTAATATTTTCGACCTATAAAGGGCGGATTTTCACAATCTGTCCCACTGTTATTGTATTCGATCTCATGCCATTGCGGGTCTTGATCACATCCACCTTTATCCCATACTTGCGGTAAAGGGAATATAGTGTCTCACCAGCAGCAACCTTATGTACGACCCAACCATCTTGAGTCAATAAGCCTTCAGTTGAAGTAGTAGGTTCATCTGTAGTAGGAGCTGGAGTAACAGGGCCGCTTGGCTCGACATTCGTGCTAGGCGGTACAACAGCTGAAGTAAATCCATTGTAAGGAGCGTTGGGCAATACTCTAGTTTGATTGTCCATGAGCATATAAAACTCGTCCATATCCCTTACTCTTCTGATATTACCCTGAGGGTTTACGATAAAGGTTGCAGGTAGAGAGTTATGCTTAAAAGCGCGCTTTAGGAAGGTATAATCGGCCTCACGAGGCAAAAACATATTTTCCCAAGGCAACTGATAATAGTTCAATTGGCTTTCCCAAACGCGACGACTTTTGTCTACCGATACACTAATAAAGCGTACTGGTTTATTGACATAGCGAAGCTTAGCAGTCTTTAGTTGAGGGAGCATTGCCAGTGAAGCACTGTTCCAAGTCGCCCAAAAATTGACGACCCATACCTCATCCCTCGAAGCATCAGAAAACTCCATACACTGGCCTAAGAAGGATTCATAATTCAGGCTAGTATCCGGTTCATATTGAGCAAAGCAAGGCACTTGCCATGAAATGGTGGCAATCAATGTGCAGAGAACGAAGCGTGAGATCATAAATAATGGGTTTGTTTGCTGAGGCTGTAATATAGTAAATCCTGCTTTTATTCCAGTAATTTGCCCATTCTACTGTTTACAAGCTCAAAAAGTTGTGTTGGTTTCAATTTTCGCCAGGCCAGTTGATCTAGCTGAGGGCTCCAATAAAAGTAATCAAGAATACCATAATCTTGCATCTCTTCCCTGACTTCTTTACGCATCCTCATCACAGATATCCAACCATCTTCTAGTTCTTCCTGCATGGCTTGATAGTAGTCATCGCTTTCAAGGTAAATGTGGAAAACGTTCTCGCAGATCAAGATAAAACGATTGATACCTTGATCTGCCAGATAGGTCAAACAGTTCTCTGAAAAGAGTTTATAATCATTATAGAAGAGATCATTCCACTCACCAAAAAGCTCGATAATAGCATAGCCCTCATTATAATTGACAAAGAGAATTTTGATCAAAAGACTCTCAGAACCAATATCATCCCAAAGTGGGTGGCAAGGGATATTATGGATATAGCGATCATATTCAAAGAGGTTGTGTTCCACCCCGTGATAGGGAGATCTTTCGTCTATCTCATGGCTATAAAGTGGCAACCATCCGTAAAATGGCTCTATTTCGCGAAATTCAGACATACAGGACTTAGGGAGATTATTCCTCTTTTTTATTAAACAATTGATTAACTTTAATCATAATCTAAATGCAAGGTAAAGGACATTTGGGAATTTTCTTACTCTGTTTCCAATGGGTAATAACAACTTTTATCTATATGTTGTCGTAATATCCATTGCCTTGTTTCGATAGAATAATGAATAGTATGCAGCTGAGGCTTTTTCCTCTCTTGGGTTTAATAACCCTCAACATTTCCAACTTGTTTGCCCAAAATGTCCACAGGGCTGACACCCTCATTTTGCCCGGTGGCGAAATAGTGGAACACGTTATGCTAAAATTGGAAATCCCTACCGGGGAAAGTTTCGTCAGAACTTCCGGTTGTCAAGGCTCTGCCATTTATCGTTTGGCTGTGCCAGACTCTCAAGAACATTACAAGATTGAAACTCGCCAAGAAGCCAATGGCACCTATATCTGTAATCTTTCTCTCACGCCCCCTAAACCTAAAGGAGATCCAGGTCTAGCGTCCAATCTTCGACTAGCCGAACCTCTCTCCAACTTAGAGACCTATACTACTTCGGGGGAATACAAAACATTTTTCTGTCCTGACCCTACCGTCAAAACAGATCTTTACCTCGATCTTGGGGTAGGAGCTTCTCGATTAGATTTGTCGGGTTTACAATTACAAAATGTCAATATCAATACCGCTTTTGCAGATGTAATGGTGCACTACACCAAACCTAATCAGATAGAGATGAGCCAAATGGCGATTCATGCGGCCAGTGCCAATGTCGTCCTCAAAAACCTTGCTCACGCTAGAGCAAGACAGGTTACTGTCCACAATGATATGGGCATGACCAAATTACTTGTAGGCAAAGATTACCTCCCCGGCGGTGAAATCACCGTTCGCAGTGGCGTAGGAGGGTTGATCTTGGTACTCGACAAAAGTCAAGCCGTAGAGATACGCATGAAAGCAGGCTTCTTTTCCGAAATCAATATGCCAGCCACCGGTTTTAAAGAGATTTCAGAAGGCACATATATCAACAACGCCGTTCAAAACGCTCCCAACGACCGTATCATCATTCACTTAGAAGTGGATTTTGGTAAGATTCAGATCATCGAGCAATAGACGGATTACTCCCAAATTCCTTTCTCACCTATCAGGCGAATGCTCATCGGAGCATTGACCTCAATTTGACACGCCAGCCGTGGATACCCAAATTTTGCTGCCAATCTATCGTGCCAGTGCTTCGGTTTAGGCACTCCTTCCATAGGCAAAATCCCACAAGTCGCACAAATCCCATTCCCTCGGCAATTGAGCTTCTGAGTATAAGGGCCATAAGGCGACAAGCCATGATAAAGTAGGGCAGTTCTTAGTATTTTCCCTTGGGGAACGCTTAATTCGATCACTTGGTCCTGCTGCCAAACCTGAATTAGAACATTAGATTGCGGCATAGTGTTAGATTTTTTACATGCACTAGACCTAGAGAGAATCTAAAACCTCTTAGTTTTGTTTTCGTTTTTAGGCATAGACCATTGATTGGTTTTTATATGTGGAAATATTTTAAGGCGCGGATTCGAAGTTTTGGATATGCTTTTAAGGGTATTGCGACCTTTTTTAGTACCCAAGCCCACGCCAAGGTGCATTTATTAGCGATTGTATTGATCTCAGCCTTAGGTTGGGCCTTATCGCTAGACGCGAACGAATGGGTCCAAATCATCCTTTGTATGGCCCTTGTCATCGTAACCGAAGCCATCAATACCGCCTTAGAGTTTCTCGTAGACCTCGTCTCCCCCGAATATCATCCCCTCGCTGGCAAAGTCAAAGATGTCGCTGCTGGAGCAGTTTTGCTCGCAGTTATTTTTTCAGCTATCGTCTGGGGCATTATTTTTATCCCAAAAATCCTATTTTGGCTAACAAGTTTATCTGCCTAATACCTCAAACCTATGTTAGTAGTTACTACTCCTGAAATTCCCGGCTATGAAGTGCTGGAAGTGTTTGGCCTCGTTCGTGGCAATACCACTCGGGCCCGTTTTGTCGGTAGAGATATCATTGCTGGCCTTAAGATGATCGTAGGAGGTGAAATCTCCGAATATACCGAGTTACTCACCGATGCCCGCGATCAGGCGATGGACCGTATGATAGAAGATGCCGAAAAATTAGGAGCAAACGCAGTGGTCAATATGAGGTTTTCTACTTCAGCCATCTCTGGAGGTACTTCTGAGATTTTGGCCTATGGTACTGGTATCAAAATAGTCCGCAAGCCTTAAATGCCACTCAAAATTGTCATCGTAGGCGCAGGCAAAATCGCTTGGAGCCTCATCCCTGCATTGCAAAAAGCAGGCGCGGATATCATCCAACTGATTAGTCGTTCGGCGAGTAGCCGTAAAAAGTACGCCTCGGCCTATCATATCCCCCATCAAGCGGCCAACCTCAATGCGCTAAACCCAGCAGCAGATTGGGTTATCCTGAGCATACCGGATCAAGCGATCGGAGACACCGCTGAGCAGCTAAAAGGCATATTGCAGCCACATCAGGTCCTGCTACACACCTCTGGGAGCACCGACATCCAAACGCTCCAGATTGCGGGTGGCAAGAAAGCCGTTTTGTATCCGATGCAGATATTCACCACTGATGCAGTAGCCGATTTTAGCAGGCTTCCGATATTTATTGAGGCCGATGCTGATGTACTCCCCTCCGTGGAACGCTTGGCTAGAGACCTCAGTCAGCGAGTATATCCTTTAGATTCGGACGGCCGTATGCAATTGCACCTTGGGGCCGTGATCGCCTGCAATTTTTCCAATTATCTCTATCGTTGGGCCCAAGAGGCGATGCCTAAAATTGAAGGCATCGATTTCAATATCTATGAGCCCTTGGTCAGGGAACAAGTTGATAAAGTCTTCGCTCATTCTCCCGAAAACACCCAAACAGGTCCTGCCCTAAGAGGCGATCTTGGCGTTTTGCTCAAGCACCTTTCCTTATTGGATCAAGAGGAGCAGCGCAGACTCTATCGCTGGCTATCCTTACAGATCAACGAACAATTGCCAATTTGATCGTAGGAAAGCCACAATCTTTGTAAGTTTACAGCCTCAGCGACGACCAATACCCCAAAATATAAAGAGTGAGTACTCCCCTAGCCTATTATCAATCGAATCTTCAGCAGCAGCAAAAGGATTACGAAACACTAAACCGCACTTATAATACCATCTCTTGGTCTCGAGCGATCGTCTTCTTTGTTGGCGCTGGGCTTAGTTACCTCATGTTTCTCAGTAGTTTTAGTTTGGGGATGCTTGCGAGTATCCTCTCACTTTTTGGCTTTTTGTATCTGATCAAAAAGCATTCTGAGATCTCTGGCCGACGCGACCAACTCAAGCGTGTGATCGCATTGCATGAACAAGAATTAGAAGCGCTCGCCTTTAAATTTGACTCCTTTAATGATGGCAAGGACTTCATTGATCCTCAACATGCTTATAGCTATGATTTAGATATCGTAGGCCGTGCTTCCTTGGTTCAGTATATCAATCGTACAGGTACTGAGACTGGACGTAAGCAGCTGGTACAGGACTTACATTATCCACCTTTAGAGGTTGCCGCTATTCGCGAACGCCAGGCCGCAGTCCAAGACATGGCCAAAGATCCGCAATGGCAAATCCGCTTTCAGGCCACGGGCCTAGGCATGGAAGAAAGCGGTAAAGAGCGAATCGCCTTACAACAATGGCTAGATGAGCCGCTCTTTTTTAGCCTCAATCCTTGGTATGCGAGATTGTTGTGGATTTTACCGGGGATATTTTTCCTCGCCTTAGCCGCTTGGCTAATACCCGATTTGCCTCCTTTACGTGAGGCCTTGCGTGATATACGCTTCCCAGGATGGGTGCCAGGATTGCTATTTCTTGCCAATTTGGTCTTCATCGGTCGCCACCTCAAACGCACCGCCCGCCAACAATTACAAGTCGGTAAGCAGTCCCGCGTTTTGAAAGCCTACGGCGAACTCTTAGCTCAGATAGAATCACGTGATAGTGAAGCTACTCTCCTCCTCAATCAACAAAAAGCACTCGAATCCAATGGTGAAAAAGCTTCTGAAGCGATCACTAGACTAGGTGGACTTGCGGGACTTTTAGATCAGCGTCTCAATTTCCTAGTAGGTATTTTTTTCAACGGCATGCTCCTTTGGGACATCCGTTATATGCATAAGCTTGAAGAGTGGAAAAAAGAATTTGCGCCTCAACTACTACCTTGGATCGACTTGATCGGAGAATGGGACGTTTGGCAAAGCCTCGGACGTAATCGTTACAATTATCCTAGCCATAGCTTCCCTATTGTAGATGAAGGAGAGTTTCATCTTAATGCCAAAGCCCTTGGACATCCGCTGCTCAAAGCGGAAACTAGAGTTTGCAACGACATGGAACTAGGTAAACCCGGAGAATTCTTAGTAGTAACGGGTGCCAATATGGCGGGCAAGAGTACCTTTCTCCGTACTGTGGGTACGAATCTAATTTTAGCCCATTGTGGAGCTGCGGTATGTGCAGAATCTTATCATTTTGCGCCGATTCCATTGATTACGAGTATCAGAGCCCATGATTCCTTAGAAGACAACGAATCTTATTTCTACGCAGAACTCAAGCAACTCAAAAAGGTGATTGATCGCCTCCAAGATGGCACTGCTTTCGTGATTGTCGATGAGATGTTGCGGGGTACCAACTCACGAGACAAGCAAACTGGTTCACGTAAGTTTATCGAGCAATTGATCCATCTCAAGGGAGTAGGCATGATCGCGACTCATGATCTGGCCCTCGGCGAGCTAGCTGACGAATATCCAGATTACGCTCGTAATAAGCGTTTTGAGGTAGATATTCGCGAAGATCAATTATTTTTTGATTACAAACTCCGCGACGGCATTTCCCAAAATCTCAACGCGACTTTCCTCATGGAGCAAATGGGGATTATGCCCAAAAGCTAAGAAGCCTCCAATCTAAAATTTCAATATCCAATTTAGAAGGAATAGATAAGCCTTCCAGATTGGATATTGCTTATTGATTATTCTACATTCTTGTCTCCATGTAACCTTCCATAAAAAATTACCCATTTTTGGGTTGCACAATGTTGAGACGTCTCTTAACTTGGTTCATATAAATCGTAATTCTCTTCACGTATTTATGACCCTGTTTGAGGCCATACAAAAAAATCACCTAGCTTTTGTGAACCGCTTTCTCGAAGGAGGAGGGGATCCTAACCTATGTAATGATACGGGTAGTACTTTGCTACATGAGGCAGTTTATGAAGGCAGTATCGATATGATACGGCTATTATTGACCTTTGGGGCATCTGTTGGTACAGTCGATGCCTTTGGCAATACGCCGATGCATCTCACTGGGATTTATGGGCGTCAGGATGCCGCTTTTTGGCTATTGCATCATGGTGCTGAAATAGACTGTGCAACGGAACACCGTCCTTGGACTCCTTTGATGCTTGCCCTCAACGAAAACAATCGTGAAATGGCTCACTGGCTCATCAAACGAGGAGCTAATCCAGATCATGTAGAACCACAGCAAGGTTGGACGCCTTTTCTGGTCGCCTGTGAACAAGGAATGACTGATATTACTTTGGATCTTATCCAACGCGGCGTTCAGGTCGATGTAAGACTTAAGGCAGGTGATGCACGAGGTCGCTCGGGTTTACATCTGGCGAGCTACTATGGGGCCGTAGAGATTATTCGCGCCCTTGTCGAACGCGGAATCGACATCAATCAAATTCCTGAAGGCGGCGGCTTGGGACCTTTGCATTGGGCGGTCTATAATCACCATCTAGAGTTGTTTAAATATCTATTACGCCTCAAGCCAGACATCAATTTACAAGCCGCTGGTATTTATTATTCTCGGACGCCCTTGCATTTTTCAGTTTCAGGCGATCGTGAATATATGACGATGCGTTTGCTGCAAGCAGGCGCAGATCCACTTTTCAAAGACCAAGAAGAACGCAGTCCTTTAGATATTGCCTTGGATAGATTTGAAGAGACCGGCCTCTCAGTACATGAACGGATGATCTTGTTGTTAGAGAGCTTTATTTAAACTTCCGCCAAAGCCAGCCAATTAGCGCAACAGCTAAACTCGGTAAAGCGAGATAAACCAATTCGCTTTTTATCACCCGCAAGCCCCATTCACTAAAAAAACTTTCCACTCCAATCGGCGAAACCTGAACTGGACGCCAGGGAAAGAAATATCTGCTATTTTCAAAAGGAGCAAAAAAAGCGACTCCCAGACCACCATTCGTCATGGCATCTAATACTGCATGTGAAGCTGTGCAGAGGAAAAAATAGCCGACCAACATCCACCATGTTTTACTCCCTCTAGGAACCTTACGGAAAAACAATAGGGTTACGACCAAGCCCAAAATCAGCGCAAATAACAAGCTATGAGTAAAGCCTCGATGCCCTAAAACGTGTTCATAAGGAATGCCAATTGAAAAGGAAATCACGTCTGCGTCTGGCAGAATCGCACAAATCATTCCTAAGGCCCAAAACCTCCATCCAAATTGTTTGGCGGGGTAAAAACTACCCATTGCCGCCGCCGCTAACGCATGAGAAAATGCAGATGCCATATCTCAACTTGCACGATAGGCTACATTTTCCAAATTCAGCAAATAATCATCACCAACTATTCATGCCTAGATCCCTAGTTCTACTGCTGATATTTTGCTGTACATCCCTGATTGTCAGAGGTCAAGAGCCTCTATTACCCAAAGACCACGGCGGAAATCCTAGTCGAATCCTAGATTTGCGTGATCCTACTCAAAATACGATCCGCAAAACGCCGGAGTTTGATTACGAACGCGACAATCCCTCCATGCGCAATATGCCGCCTCTAAGCCGTAAATGCGTTACCGTTGAGGTACAAAAAGAACAGTCAGCAGAACATGCTGAAAGTGGCGAAAGCGAAGCCCAGTTTGAAGATTGGATCAACGAATCTATCCAACGGAACAATCAACAGAGTCGGAGCTTACGACGAAGAGGTCCAGTCATCCACAACTTGCCAGTGGTAGTCCATGTAGTCTATAGTTCTCCGGCGGAGAACATCTCTGATGAACAAATCTTCTCTCAACTAGAAGTCCTCAATCAAGATTATCGACTACAAAACCCAGATGCTAATATTCCCGAAGCATTTGAAGACATAGCCTCAGATACCGAAATTTCTTTCTGTCTCGCCAATCTAGATCCTAATGGACAACCGACGACCGGCATCAATCGCGTTTCGGTGAGTGGTAGTCCCTTTAACGAAAACTATGTCAATGAAGTGATCAAGCCCAATACCCTTTGGGACCCGAATTCATATATGAATATTTGGGTTTGTAATCTCTCCGGTGGTATACTTGGTTTTGCTCAATTCCCAACATCTTCTGGTTTGACTGGGATTCCAAACGGCATAGGTACGGCCAATACAGATGGAGTCGTCGTCAACCATCTGGCTTTTGGAACTACAGGTACCGCGGTCGCTCCTTTTGATGGCGGGCGCACCCTAACGCATGAGGTAGGTCATTGGCTTGGCCTACGCCATATCTGGGGTGATGGTCCTTGTACTTTCGATGATTTCTGTTTGGATACACCTCCTACAGCTCAGGCTCACTTTAGCTGCCAAACCGAGGAAACCTTTGCTTGTGATGGTACCGAAGCCATGGTACAAAACTTCATGGATTATTCCGATGATGCTTGTATGAGTCTCTTCACCACCGATCAAAAACGAAGAATGCGGGCCGTACTAGAAAATAGCCCTCGTCGTAAATCCTTATTGATTTCCCCAGTTTGTAATCTGGGTCAAACGGCATTAGAACCAGATTTCATCGCAAACATACAGGCTGGTTGCGCTCCTCTCACGGTCAATCTCAGTCCATTGATCCCAGAAGGAGATGAAAACACAGGCCTAACCTATAAGTGGAGCTTTCCAGATGGCAGACCATCTTCCTCTACAAAGGAGAATCCTAAAGTCACTTATAAAAGGCCCGGTCGTTATAATATCTCTCTGCGAATTCAGAGCCCTGGCGGGGCACTTTCGATTGAAAAAAACACTTACATCCGAGTTTACGATCAAGGCCTAGCTTTACCGATAGAAGCCAAATTTGAAAACACCCAGCTTGCTGATGGATTTTACTTTTACAATCCACAAGATGATTTAGGCTGGGGTCGTAGCCAATTGGTTGGGGGTAAAGGTCAGAGTCAAGGCAGTTTGCGCATCGCCAATTTTGACAATAACCAGCGTAACTCTGCCGACTGGCTATTGAGTCCGATCATGGATTTTGGGACAGCCAGCAAGACAATGCTTAGTTTTGACCTTGCTTATAGCGCCTTCGACGAACGCTATAGTGACTCCTTAGGGGTATTTATTGCGACGGATTGCGATGGAGTCTTTCGTAATATCTATTGGAAAGGTGGTCAAGAGTTGAGTACTACTACATCCGGCGTTCAAACGGAGTTTGTACCCCTAGCCAACGAATGGCGCAGAGAGGTGATCGATTTGAGCGCCTATGACAAATATGAATATGTCCAAGTGGCTTTTGTCAACTTTTCGGGCCACGGCAACAATCTTTATTTAGATAATCTTTCCTTTGCAGGAATCCCGAAACCCGCTCCTGAAGCAAAATTCACTAGTTCTCGCCAAGAAATTTGTCCCGGCGACACGATTAGTTTTACCGATATTTCGAGTAATGATCCACGTACCTGGGTCTGGACTTTTCCGGGTGGTTTTCCCGCCAGCGATACTACCGCCAATCCCAAAGTAGTATATCCCAAACCGGGAATTTATGATGTTGTCTTAACCGCAACGAATCGTAGTGGTAGCAATACCCTTACCCGTAATGCCCAAATCAAAGTAGGTAATCCTCCTCCTTTGACCTTGACAGCTAGTAAAAATGAAATCTGCCCTGGAGAAGCCATAGAGCTTAAAGCCGAAGGTGCAGAAAGGTTTGTTTGGGAATTGGGAGATTCAGAATCCATACCAGAGAGCAATACAGTTGTCGTACAGCCAACTACCGATATGACTTATCGGATCAAGGCCCAAGGTGATTTTGCCTGTCCGGCAACGGCAGAGGTAAGCGTTCGCGTTGAAGCGGGCCGAGAACTACTGATATCACCTCCTAGCGCTAGCATATGCGAAGGAACCAGTATTACCCTCAACGCTACAGGTGCAGACCAATACAATTGGGTCAATGCGCCGGGACTAGTCAACAACAATAGTGGACAGATTGAAGTCAGGCCATTGAAAACGACTGTCTATACGGTCCTTGGCTCCACCCGAAATGGTTGTCAGCTAGAAAAAAGTATCACCGTTACGGTCAAAAAGGAAACGGATCTTATCAGTATTCAGGCAGAGCGATTAGTAGTTTGTCTGGGGCAATCTGTGCAACTTAAAGCCAAAGGAGCTGCTAGTTATCGCTGGTCTCCCGCTATTAGCCTCAACACAACTGAAGGTGCCACTGTCATTGCGAGTCCTCTGCAAGGAACGACTTATACTCTCACTGCTACTACCGAAAACGGTTGCGTCTCAGAATCTAAAGTCCAATTACAGATTGGGGAAAAGCCTAATGTTACCGCCTTTTCGACCGCTAGTGAGATTTGTGAAGGGGAGGCCATCCAATTGATTGCCAATGGAGGCGCGCGTTACCGCTGGTCTCCTAGTCAAGACCTGAGTCAAACAACTGGCCGCTTAGTTGAGGTAACGCCTAATCAAAACACACTCTTTCAAGTAATCGGAGAAGGAGAAAACGGATGTAGCGATACCGCTCAAGTAGAAGTAAATGTCTATCAAGCCAGTCCTATCACGATTAGCCCACAAAATCCATCTATCTGCCCAGGCCGTAGTGTGATTCTGACGGCCAGTGGGGGAAGTTCTTATACTTGGACACCTAATCAAGGCCTCAATGCTTCTTATCGGCCGCAAGTAGCCGCTAACCCACAGCAGACCACCACCTATCGTGTCACCGCTTTGGATGAAAGAGGCTGCCAGAGTATTAGCGAGACGACTGTCAAAGTGAGCGAAGGGCTCAATCCCTTAGCGGATTTTAGCGCGGAAGAATTTTTCGTTTGTGCCGGAGCACCTTTACAATTCATCAATAAATCTCAAAATGCCGCAGACTTCCTTTGGGAGTTTAGCGGAGCAGAGGTAGAGACTTCTCGTGAGGCCAATCCTCTTGTCCGTTTCACGGAACAGGGCGTCTTCAATGTCAAACTTACCGCTACTGCTTGCAATGGGGTTTCGGATGTCAAAGAATCCATCGCTATGATCGTAGTTACAGCTCCCCTAACGCTCAACCTCAATGCCGTAGAAAATGTAACGGTCTGTAAAGGTTCCCCTTTCAAATTAGAGGTCGAAGCAGAAGCAGGCGTTGATTATCGTTGGAGTCCAGATATCGGCCTTAGCCAAACGGAGGGATCTGAAGTAATGGTTTCCCCTGAGATCAGCACTACTTATACCCTTACCGCCACTAACCAAGACGGCTGTCGATCCGAAGAAAGCGTTACGCTCAATGTAGTAGGGACCGGTAATAGTCTGAAAGTAGGACCTCGTAATTCGTCTATCTGTCTTGGAGAATCTGTTACGCTCAATGCTAGTGGAGCCTACAACTATAGTTGGTATCCTAAAGATGGCCTTAATGTGAGCGATGAAGCAGTAGTCATAGCCAGTCCTAAAAAGAGCAGACGTTACTTCGTAGAAGCAACTGACCTCAATGGTTGTGTATTTCGAGATACGATCAAGGTAGTAGTCAAAACATTGCCGGAGATAAGTTTTGCCGAAAAGATAGATACTATCTGCGAAGGCCAGCAAGCACTGTTAAAACTAAGTGGAGAAGCTCAATTTAGCTGGGCTCCTCAATATGGTCTCAGCACCACAAACGGCAAAGAAGTGATGGCTTTTCCTAAAGAATCCACAACCTATACCGTTAGCGCCACCAACACTCAAGGCTGTAAAGCAAGCTTGAAACTTCCAATTACAGTAACGCCTACGGTGCAATTGGTAGCGAGTACACAGGATAAAATGATTTGCCAGGGTACCGCGACTTTACTTACGGCTCAAACGGGTGGTTATCAATATGAATGGTCGCCAGCAAAGGGCTTAAATAAAAACGCTGGTCCATTAGTAACTGCGAGTCCAGATGAAACAACCACTTATACCCTTAAAGCCCAGAATGCGAGCTGCGTCATTCCAGCAACAGTTACGGTAGAGGTTAGAAAAGCTAGCCCACTACAGATTAGTCCTCCTGCGACGAGGATTTGTCAAGGACAGTCTATTGGAATTACTGCTTCTGGTGGCAGAGGAGCTTATACTTGGGATGCTGCAGAAGGACTTAGCACTGTTGCAGGAGCAGCAGTGATGGTTTATCCAAAGGCAACCGCTAGTTATACCGTACATGCTCAAGACAGTAATGGATGTGAAACTCAAGCTTCGATAACGATTATTGTAGATGACGAAGATTTTTTGATGGCTTCGGCATCTGTTGCGAATGTCTGCCTAGGCGAAGATGTAACGCTGCTTGCGACTGGTGCAGAAGGTTATGAATGGCAAACCGCACCCGGTTTCGAGATGAGTCGTCTCTCCAGAGTTTATGTACAACCCGAAGATGAAACGACCTATACCGTAATCGGAGTCAATAAAGTGGGTTGCCTGGATACTGCAAGCGTTACGGTGGGAGTGAGTACTTTATCGCCTGAGTTTTCACTAGTACCAGACAAAATAGATTTGGCCTCCAATACAGGAGTAGTCAAGTTTAGCGACATGACAGATGGCGCGACCCAATGGAATTGGTCGTTTGGCGAAGGCAGTGAATCCCAAGACCGCAATCCTGTTCATATCTACTCCCGAGTAGGAGCATATACAATAAGTTTGACCGTCAGTAATGGTATTTGTAAAGAGACCATCCAGCGGCCGATCAGTGTGGAGAATACCTCTAGTCTTGCAGATTTAAACGATGAGGGGATACTAAGAATCAGTCCTCCACAGTCTGGGATCGTCGATTTGGCGGTACAAAGTCCCCGTCCGATGTATTTGAAACTACGCTTGATGAATGCAGAGGGCACCCAATTAGTTTCAGGCTCGCTTCGCGTAACGGATGAACCTTATCGCCAACAATTTGATCTCAGTAGCTTTGGGCCGGGTGAGTATATCCTGCAATTGACCGATGGCTTGGAAACCTTCACTGAGAGACTTAATTACGTAGAATAAAAATAGCCCGTTTTCTAAGACTTCTTAGAAAACGGGCTTCATATATTCTTTAGTTGGGTCCAAGCGTTCCGCGAAGCGAGAACCGTAAAGATGCAATCCGCGATAACTATCGGGATGCGTCTCAACTACTAGGAAACTAAGTCAAGCGTTCCGCGAAGCGGTAATGATAAAAAAACCTACTGTATCACTGCAGCTTCTTCGGCCTGACGTACTTCGCGGCTTTCAAAATCATGTACAAAGGCGACAACTTTGCAATTGGTGACATCAAAGCCAGCAGGAATGGTATAGCTATAACTCACGGTAAAGCGATCGTCTTTTTGAACAGATTCAGTGGTCAGGGGTTGGCCCCAAGTGCCATTGATAGCGGCACGTAGCACATTGTGGTGGGTATAATCAGAGATATCGGCGGGCGATAAACGATAATCTTTCTGCCAATCTTTGACTTTATCCTCCACTAGATATACCGTAACGTATTCCTTGATGCCTCCATCGGCTAAGTATTTGACGTCTACCACAGTGGTAAGCTCTGATTTGTCCGCATCAAAGCAATTGTAAATGCGGATACCAGCATCGGCAGGCTCTTGCAAGCGAGTTTCAATATTATTGGCCCATTGGTTGGCATCCCCTGCATTGAAGGCACTACGGTCCACCATACCAAATGGATAAGCAGCAGCAGTATTGAAGTAATCATCTATTTCGTCGCCGGTCTCAGTCTGGAAGTCGGTAGTGTATTTATCGCCAGTAGTTTTGACTTTGGCAAAAAATCCGGAATGAATATAGACGAGGACCATTTGCCCCGACTTATCGTTCTGGGACAGATCGTATGCCTTCTCAGACTGCTCTGGACAATTGCCACAAGTATGGCCAGTTACTTCCTCAAACAATACTTTTTTGGTGATCGTCTGCCCTGCAGGAAAGGGGTCATCGGCTGCCGCATCAATGAGACATTGCTCATTAGTAGGAAGCTGAATGGTGTTTTCGAGATAGGGTGCCTCAATAATATCACAAGCAGCCACAGCTAACAGACCGAAGCATACGAGGAAAAGCAGTCTATATTTTTTCATAATACTTTTTTGAAGGTTTGAGTTTTCGAATTGTTGAAGCGTTCTGCGAAGCAGAGATCGTAAATCTTGGTATGCTTCAACTATTCTCTCATACAACAATTTAAAAAGAACTGGTGATAGATAAAGCAAAACCGTTCGACGCAGGTACTTCCCGACAAATCCCGCCTACACAAAGCAAGCCTTGACGTTGTCGACTATACCCAAACGAAAGTCGATTGGAATTGAAAGCATAAGCGACTTGTGCGTTATAATAATGAACCCGCTTTTCGGGTTCTGGGTTGCCAAAGTTATACTCATCAAACAAAGTAATGTACCAATGCGGTGAAAAGGACAACTCCGCTAATATCATCGCCCAACTACCCATATCCTGTTTAGTGTGCATATATTGAAACTCTGTCCTTAGCGCTACCTTTCTTTTGATCTTGTATTGTAGCTCTACGACCCCAATCTGAGCCTGTACAGTATCAGCGCCACCATTGAATGAACCCAACTGGATGACATTGACATCATACACCATATTGATATAGGTGAAGATGGTGGTGAATTTTTTATTCCACTTGCGGCTGATATCAAAGTTGATGTCTCTAAAGAAGAGGCGTTCTTGCTGGAAGCCAAATAAGGTACTTACCTCATTGTTAAAGTTGGTTTGATAGCGAAAAGGAAAATCAGTATAAGCGGTATCCAAACCATGAATCCGTGAATAATTGACACTGATCTGCGTGCCATATTTGCCCCCGAGTTTTGAACCTCTAGGAATCGTATAAAAGACACTCGCTTGAAAACCCACTTCGCCATTGGGCTGAGTGGCGTAGGGATACAAAGTTGGCAAACGATAAGTGTGAAAGCGCGATATGGCTGGTAAAAAGTTAAGGGTCAACTCTTGTAGACTCACACTACGCTCCGAACGAAAGTCCATATTATCGAGTCGCTTGAAACTAGCAGTAACGCCAAAACCCTTTTGAGAATAAGCAGTATTAAGAAAAAACGCTTGGCCCGGATTATATGAAAATCCATTCCGATTGATGGGATCGTTGATTTTGTAGGCATATTCGGCATCCATATTGAAGCCGCCTCTCAAGAGTCTGGCTCGTCCCGATAAGGCCATCACATTTTCGGGTAATCTCAGATTGACGTCATCGTCCTCTTGATATTTACTGACCACACTACCACCTAAAGAGATTTTGGTTTTACTCTCCTTGAGAGGTGGGAGTATTTCGTTTAGCGAAAGATCCAAGTCAGCGCCTCTGATGATGCTAGCGCTTTTGTCCCAAAAGTTGCGTTGCTTACCGATGATCCCTTTGATTGAGACACCGGGAGTAGGGTCAAATTTCAATCGTACTCCGTCTATGGAGTTATCAATCCCTAAAGTCCATTCTTGATATGACCGGAAAACGATACCACTACCAAATTGGTCATAAAAATTACCAACGGTTAGGTCTAGTTTATCTGTCTGATATGAAGCAAAACGATAGGCAATTCCTTGTCCTTCGTAGCGACGATCAAAACCCAATAAAGGATTTAGATAAGCTTCATAGCGGATTCCAGCGCTAAAATTATCCTTTTGATAGGTAAGTTGGAGATAGCTATTGGAGAGCACTTTTTCGTCTACAGCCTCTGCTCCAATGATGGAATCAGGGAAAAGGTACTGTACATCTGACTGAAAACTCCCACTAATATTGCCACTTGAGACAGGATTTTGGGCCCGCAGATTTGTTACGAAATATCCAAATACAAATAGGGTAGCTAAGCCAATAGTAATTCTCCTTTTCATGTAAATTCCTTTTGTGTGAAGCGCCAAAGATAGCAAAAATGCATTGGGAAGCATGGTCTTGACAATGACCATAGGCTATATACAGGAGAAGTAACTTTTTCCCTCCTTATCGTTATTATTGTTAAACAGATACCATAAATCATGAAACATATTGCCCTGCTCAGTCTGATTTTGTTGATCCTTGGGAGTCTCGAAGCCCAAGTCAAGCCAGTCTCGAAAGCTGAATTTATTGAAACTCCGGTATACAAGCTTAGCGGCACTGAAGCCGTGGTAGAAGTGGAGATGTCCTATGCCAGTGCCAAAGTCCAGAAGCCAGAGATCAAAAAGCGCTGGGAAAGTCGCACCGTAACTCAAGTCGATCTAGTATTCACTAAATATCCACACGATTTTGACAGCTGGCTCATCAATTATGAGACACTATTACAAAGGCGCTTATCTGCCTTAATGGCTCTAGACTCTAATCTGCTGACAAATCCCGACATCAAATGGCGGTATGTTTTGCAAACAGACTGCGAGACTGAGCCCGAAGCCAAAGCCTTGTTTCATGGTTTTGTCCTCTATTTGGAAGATTATGATCACCGGATGGCTAGTATCGAAAAAATTCTCATTGATCGTGAAGAGATCGCAGACTCTACCGCTTACCTTGTATTGGAGCGCCACCCCGAATGGCAAAGTAAGCTCGTTGTTATGGACTGGACTGGCAGTATGTATCCTTATGGAGCCTCTGTTTTGCTATGGCATGCCCTCCATATCAAAGACAGTAGCATCAGTCATTTCGTCTTTTTTAACGATGGCAACGCTCGACCCAATGATCGCAAACCTTTAGGTAAAACAGGAGGCATTTACCGCGCTCCTAATACTGAAATTGATTCTGTCCTCAGCAAAATGTATGAGGTCATGGATAAAGGAAATGGCGGAGATGTTGAGGAAAACGACCTAGAAGCATTGCTCAAATCCACTAGCAGACTCAAAAACTATAAAGAAGTGATTCTTATCGCTGACAATCGCAGTGCAGTGAGAGATCTAAAACTGATCAAATACCTCAAACTTCCAGTCAAAGTAGTCCTCTGTGGGGTCGATGAAAACTATCCCGTCCATCCAGACTATCTCGCAATTGCGCGTTATTCAAAAGGTTCCGTCCACACTATGGAAGAAGACTTACAAGGTCTCGCCGATCTACTCGAAGGTGATATCGTCAAAATCGGAGGCTCCATCTATCGCCTCCAAAAAGGCCGCTTTGTCCTACAAGATCGAAGTTAGGCCAAGAACAAGCAACAGATAAGTAGGTCCGGCTTGCAAGCCGGACCCTAAATCATCCCAGCGTTCTGCGAAGCAAGACGGCCCCTAAATCCCAGCGTTCTGCGAAGCAAGACGAGAAAAAAAGATTGGCCTGTCGAGAAGAAAGAGATTGGCCTGTCTGAGATTTCTCTGCCGATAGGCATCGGCATTCGAAATGGCGCGTTCCGCGAAGCCAAGACGGCTATCCAGCAAGCTTTTTAGATTTTCATTTCTTGCTTTTGTTTTGGCTTATCTGCTTGCATTTTATCCATATTCGTCTGATCTTTGTTCCCCCTCTAAGGATCGTTAGCTCAGTTGGTTTAGAGCGCTGCCTTGACAGGGCAGAGGTCATTGGTTCGAATCCAATACGATCTACAAAGCGTGTCCGTATCAACGGATACGCTTTTTTGCTTACTTTACGGGATATTCCCCCAGTATGGCCGTTAACCAAGAGTATTTACTTTTTATCCAAGATCAGCTTTCAATGATCGAAGATGTCGAAACCAAAAAGATGTTTGGCGGTATCGGTTTCTTCAAAGAAGGTTTGATGTTTGCGATGATCGGCAAGGATACTTTTCGCCTCAAAATTGACCAAACTAATCAGGCAGATTTTGAAGCATACGGCATGGCGCCCTTGGTTTCTAATACGACTAAGAAAAGAAGCATGCCCTATTGGGAGGTGCCAGAGGAAATCATCAACGACCGTATTGAACTGGCACAATGGGCTACTAAGTCATTCCAAATTGCTTTACAAAACAAAAAGTAGCTTCAATTAAGGCATATAGCCTATATTTTTTCTCAATAATATGCACACACTCCTGGTCGCCGCCACTCCTTTAGAATCCCAATTGATTCAAAAAGAGCTTCAAATGAAGCCTTTGGCGGATTCCGATATAGACCTTTGGCAGAGTGATGTTGGGCCCTACTATCTACTTCATTCAGGCATTGGCATGAGCAATATGGCCTATGCATTGGGATATTTTCAAGCAACCTATCAGGTAAAACAGGCCATCAACTTTGGGATTGCAGGGAGTTTTGACCGTAGCATCGCCCTCGCTGAGGTAGTAGAGGTAGTTTCAGATTGCTTCGCAGAACTCGGCGCCGATTCTCCGCAAGGCCCGATCTGGCTAGAAGAGATGGGATTTCCCCTCATGAAGCGCGCAAATCAAGCCTTCTACAACGAATTATACAATCCTAAGCCATCCAAGAGCGTTTATCCCAAAGTGAGTGCTTTGACTGTCAATCGGGTTACTGGGACAGAGACCGGCCTTGCCGAACGCCTCGCCGAATGGCCTCGCCAATTAGAGAGTATGGAGGGAGCGGCCTTTTTTCAAGCTTTTCTCCGTTCCGGAACGCCCTTTTTGGCTTTTCGTGGGATTTCTAATTATGTAGAAGTACGCAATAAGAAAAACTGGCAAATAGGCCCTGCGGTACAAAATGTACAAAAAGCAATCCTTGCCTTACTGCCAGATTTACAATAAATTACCAAAAATCAATAACTCATTCTTTTCTTCATGGCAAAGTCAGTAAATAATAGCCAAACCACCAGTCGTATCATTCTTGTGATAGCTGGTATCCTCGTTTTATCTGCTTTGGGCTATTTCGCCACTCGCTACTTCTCAGAGCGAAGCGAAAGTGAGAACAAAACCCTCACCATCGATCGGCTAGAAACCGAAATTCAAGATTTAGAGTCTTCCTTCGAGACCCTCAAGGCTGATCAGCAGATGGCTCTCTCGGATAAGGATAGGACGATCGAAGAAAACGAAACCCGCATCAAAGAGTTGCTGGATCAAGTAAATCGATATAAGCGTCAAAAATCCTCTGATTTAGGCACCATACGTAGCTTAGAGACTCGTCTCCAAGACACTCAAGGCAAGCTAGAAGCTTATCGCATAGAGATCGAAGAGCTTAAAGCGCTCAATAACGATCTTACTAACCAGGTCGAAAACTTAACCGAAGCAGAGTTGCGTTTACGGACCGAAAACGCTGACCTCTCCCAACAAAAAGAGGAAACCACTCAGGAGCTAGAGCAGACCAAGCAGTTAGCTTCTGCTCTCAAAACCAAAGACTTCGCGTTCTACAACGTAAAGAAAGGTAAAGAGAAGCAAGAAACAGAGTTCCGTCGCCTTAGTATGGATGATTTGAAAGTCTGCTTTACGATGATTGAAAATCTCGTCGCTCCCAAAGGCGAAAAGTCAGTCTTTATGGTAGTTGAAAATCCAGATGGTACTATCAACGCCAACTTTACTGATGAGCAAAGCGGACGCTTCATGTACGAAGGCCAAGAAAAAGTATATTCAGCTACTACCAAGATCGCTTTCACCGGCATCTCACAACAGGTATGTATTCCTTTTACTCCGGCACCTGAAAATGCGAAGTGGGAAAAAGGAGTTTACTATGTGTCTTCTTATGCTGATGGCAACCTGATCGGTCAAAGCACTTTCAGAGTAAAGTAGTTTATAAGTATCGAGTACTAAGTAAAAAGTACTTAGTATATAGTCCAAGACTCTAGAGGTCTCATACTATATACTAAGTACTTTTTTCTAAATACTATATACTTCTTACAGCTTTATCTCTTCGTTATTACTATTGAAGTATTTCACTTCTGTAAAACCCAAAGAGGAGTCTCCGATCACCTTGATAGACATCCAATAGGTATGGAACCAAGTGAAGACATAGCTCTTGAAAAAGCCTTTCTTCAAATGGGACTCCACATAAGGATTGACCCTGATCGTAAGCTTCTTCTCTTTATTTTGGCGAATAAGAAAATCGATATTATTCGAAATCTCATCTGCAATCAAGATACTCGGCTGTATTTTGCCAGTGCCGTTGCACGAAGGGCAAAGCTCTGTGGTCGTGATATCAATCGCAGGTCGTACTCGCTGGCGAGTGATCTGGACTAAACCAAACTTACTGATCGGCAAGATCGAATGCTTCGCTCGATCCTCTTTCATCACCTTTCGGAAATGATCGTTGAGGATACGTCGATTCTCCGATTTTTTAAGATCAATAAAGTCAACCACAATAATCCCTCCCATATCACGCAAGCGCAATTGTCGAGCGATTTCGGTAGCAGCTTCCATATTGGTCCGCAGAGCAGTTTCTTCTAGCGTTTGATGGCTTAGATTCTTACTACCGCTATTGACATCAATGACGTGCATAGCCTCAGTATGCTCGATAACGAGATACGAGCCATTAGACATCGAGGCAACTTTTCCAAAGGAGGCTTTAATCTGTTTTTCAATCCCCAGATGCTGATACAAAGGCACTTTGCCTTTGTGATGCTTGAGGCCATTGAGTAAATCCTGCTGTTGATTTAGTTCCAAATAAGCCTTGATATCTTGAAATGACTGAGCGTCATCTACATAGATTGTATCAAAGCCTTGATGCAACATATCACGTAGGATACTAGTGGCTCTATTGTGCTCACTGAGCACTTTTGCTGGGGCGCGGGATCGAGACAATTTCTCGGTCATTGTGTTCCATTTGTCGACAATGCCAGAAATATCTTTACTAAGGGTAGCAGCGTCTTTGCCTTCAGCGGCAGTACGCACAATAATCCCAAAGTTTTGGGGACAGAGGCTTTCGGCCAACACCTTAAGGCGGCGGCGTTCTTCCTGTGTACGAACCTTCTTGGAGACGGAAACAGCTTTAGAAAAAGGGACGAGTACTACATATTGACCTGGTAAGGAGATTTCACTGGACAAACGAGGTCCTTTAGTTGAAATGGGTTCCTTTACCACTTGAACCAGTACGTCCTGGTTAGCTCTTAATACTTCCTCCATCTTGCCATGCTTATTGATATCCGGTAAGATCCGGAGGTTCTCAATATCAGCTTGGCGATTCCCGCGACTATTGCGGGCAATCTTAGTGTACTTAAGGAGAGTTCGGACTTGTGGTCCGAGGTCAAAATAGTGAAGAAAAGCATCTCTAGGATGGCCTACATCAACAAATGCTGCATTGAGGCCAGAGACAATTTTTCTAACTTTACCTAAAAAGAGATCCCCCACGGAAAAGGCTTCGGTTAGCTTTTCGTGGTGGAGCTCGACTATTTTCTTGTCCTGAAGAAGAGCGATCCGAAGACCGCTATCTGTTTTGCTTACAACTAATTCATTCAAGGCTTCTCAAAAGATTGATCCTCCACTGCTGGAATAATCAAACTGAAGTGAAATCTATCTCTGGTGCTGAGGTTGATTTAAAAAAGCAAGCAGTGAAAGAGATTAGTTAACCCAAATCAGGTTTAACGGTTCTTCTTCTTGTGACGATTTTTTCTGAGACGTTTTTTGCGCTTGTGAGTCGCAATCTTATGTCTTTTTCTTTTTTTACCGCAGGGCATAGTGCGTAATTACTTTAGTTGATTTAACAATATGTTAGCTTCCTGTTTGAGCTCGGCAGAAGCAGTTTTGTCTTTCAAAACTTCTCCTAACAGCTCAAGTGCTTTATTTTCGTGGCCCAATCTCGCTTCGGCTACTGCCAACTGAAACTTTGCTTCCCCCATTTCTGGACGCTCATTGAGCACATTTGTAAAGCGATTGACTGCTTTGTCAAATTGTCCAGTTTGGAGTGAAAATAGTCCCAAACGAAATTGTGCTTCCCAGTTACGTGGATTGAGCTCGGTAAGCTTACGAAGCGTTAAAATCCCTTGCATCGGGGCACTTGCCTTGGTTAATGCAAGTCCTAAATGTAAGAGAGCGGCTTCATTTTCCGGCTCTTGCTGATTGACCTGTGTCAAAAGACTGACCGCCTGTTCGGCGTATTTTCTCAGCAAACTACTATCCTGAGCTATATAAGTTAGCTCACTCGCTTGCTGGCTTAAAACACCAGCGCGTAACTGATTAGGTAAAGAACTTTCCAAATCGACTAGCTGTTTGGCATAATCTGCCGCATAGGCTAGGCGATTTCTGGCCTGCAAAGATACAACAATCGTATCTAATAACCTTAACTTTTCTTCTCTTGTCCCACTTTCAAGTGCAGCAATCTGTTTATCCAAGCTTGGATCAGGTGCCAATGGGGGCAAACTTGCTTGCGGAACCACTGTCGCGCCACTATTACTACTGGCTTCGGCTCCTGCAACAGTAGCAGGGTTAGCATTGGTTAGATTGGTTTTATCTGCAAAAAACAAAAGCAAAAAGACCATCAAGCCCAACCCAATTAATCCCCATCGCCATATTAGGCTAGTTGCATTCGCTTTTTTGTTTTCGCTCATAGATCAACCAATTGCTTGGAGGCTTAATTTGAAGAAGCGACTTTTACTTTTTCCACAAAGATCTTAGCAGGTTTAAAGCTAGGAACATTGTGTGCCGGAATCACAATGGACTTATTCTGCGAAATAATTCGCCCCACCTTCTCTTTGCGATGCTTCACAATGAAGCTCCCAAATCCACGGATATATACATTTTCTCCGGTGGCAAGGGCATTTTTTACTACGGCGAAAAACCCCTCTAGTGAAGCAGAAACGTCTGCTTTATCTATACCTGTCTTCTGAGAGATCTCTACAATTACTTCTGCCTTAGTCACGTGCTTCTAATTTATTAGTTACTAATGATTTACGTAGGCGTCTTGGCCAATTTTTGATAGTGTGCAAATTTAGTAGATAAACCCTTACTACAAAACTTTTTTACGACAAATGGCTAGAGACCATTCGCAATACGTAACTTTTCATTCATAAAGTGTGTTGAATTGTTATGAGTATAGGTCAATCTATTGTCAATTGGTATGAAAATAAGGGGAGAGATTTGCCATGGCGCAATACTCGAGATCCTTACCCGATCTGGATATCAGAAATCATCTTACAACAAACCCGCATTGCTCAGGGCATTGGGTACTATGAGCGGTTTTTAGGGCGTTTTCCTAACCTAAAATCCCTCGCCGAAGCAGAGCAAGATGAAGTACTCAAGTACTGGGAAGGCCTTGGATACTATAGCCGTGCCCGTAATCTTCATGCCGCTGCCCAACAATTAATGAATGATTATGGGGGTGTTTTTCCCGATCATTATACCGAACTCCTAAAACTTAAGGGGGTAGGGCCTTATACTGCAAGAGCAATCGGTTCTTTTGCATTTGATAATGCAACCGGTGTCATAGATGGCAATGTGTTAAGGGTAATGAGTCGTATGCTCAACGATTTTAGTCCGATTGATGTCCCTGCAACTCGCAAACAGTTTCAAAAAATCATTGATACTTGGGTCGCAGCAGTCCCCTCTTCCCCTTTCAATCAGGGAATCATGGACATTGGCTCCACGATTTGTACGCCAACGAAACCGGCCTGTTTAATCTGCCCATTACTGGCTCATTGTGAAGGCTATCAACAAGGCAGTATCCATCTACTCCCGCAGAAGGCCAAAAAGCTCAAGCGCAAAGACCGATACTTTCACTTCTATTTGATTCAAAACGAAGCGCAAGCTTTTATCGTTCGGCAACGCCCGAGCAAAGGACTTTGGGGCGGTCTGTGGGAAGTCCCTAACCGAGAAATTGAAAAGGAGAAATGGGACAATAAGCTAGATGAAGAAGCAGAAGCGAGCTATTTGGGGAGTTTAAAGCATGTTTTCACTCACTTTGACATGCATATTCAGGTTTTCTCGCTCCTAAGCGAACGCTCCCCCACATGGGCCAAAGGCCAGTTTATAGTGGCTAACGAAATAGATGACTACGCGTTCGCCAAGGCGATGCTAAAAATCTTTGACCAATACATAAAAAAGGACTAATGCACACAGCAATGGAAGATTGTATCTTTTGTAAAATCATAAAAGGAGAAGCGCGTTCTTGGAAAGTGCTAGAAAATGAGGATGCATACGCCTTTCTGGATATTCATCCGGCCAGTAAATACCATACGCTGATTATTCCCAAAAAGCATTATCGAGATATTTTTGATATTCCTGAAACTGAGCTAAAAGCAGTGATCGCTTTGACCAGAAAAGTGGCGAAATTGTATGAGAAAAAACTAGAAATCAAAAATTTACAAATCATTAGCAGCTCCGGAGCAGAGGCTCAACAAGACGTTTTTCATATACATTTTCATATCGTGCCACGACATAGAGGTGATGGCCAAAATGTACGTTGGACTACCCATCCCGAATGGGTCGAAGGATACGACAATATGCTTCTTGCCCTGCAATAATTTCAAAAACCAGGCCTGCCTAAAATTTTGAGAAAAAAAGCTTTTTTGCTATTTTTATGCAAGTATTTTTAGACAAACGATAGTAATACCTAAATAAAATGGCAAAATACGGTTTAAACCAAGTAACCCTGATCGGTAATTTGGGGCGTGATCCAGAGCTTCGCTATACCGATAAAGGAGTCGCGGTATGCACGATCGCCTTGGCCTGTAGCGAATCATACCGAGATGCCAATGGCAATAATGTAGATCGTACCAATTGGATCAATGTTGTACTCTGGCGAGGTCAAGCTGAGATTTTGGGTAAGTATTGTCGCAAAGGTTCAACCGTTTGTGTTGAAGGGAGAATTTCAACCCGTTCATACACGACCGCCGAAAATGAGACTCGCTACATAACAGAGGTAGAAGGGCGCAAACTCATATTGCTAGATGGCCGTCCTCAAAGCGGAGGAAACATGGCTCAGCCTGTGCAAGAACAGCAACAAACGCCTCAAACGCCAGCCACTGACCCTGCTCCTGCCCCTAAGAGCCCTGAGGCTACACCAGAGAACCCAGTGAGCACTCCTAGCAAGAGTACAGAAGGTGGTGAGGATTTGGATGAACTCCCCTTTTAATCTTTCTCTTTTTACTGATATTGATGTTTTTCCTTGAGAACGAGGAAACTATAATTATTATTTAGAGTATCTTTGAGCGTAGATCATGGCAATTTTTGTCAGATATTGTTTTAACTAAAAATTCGCTTGTGGACCCTGAGCCGGGGAATTTATTTGGTTCCGTCATGCTATTACAGTCACTTTGGCCAGACCTGATGCTACAGTTTATCTTGTTTTTGATACTACTGATCTGTTCATTTTTGGTATCAGGAGCAGAGTCGGCTTTCTTTTCGCTCACCAAATCCGAAATCGATGATTTTAAGCAAAAAGACACAGCAAATGCGAGCAGAGTTTGGAATTTGATCTACGATCATAAGCGTCTTCTCGCGACCATCCTTATAACCAATAATTTTGCCAATGTAGCCTCCATTTTGATTGGAGCCTATATATTGAGACGTTTCACGGAACTCTACCATTGGTCTCCAGAGTTAGAAACTTTACTCAATATCCTTGTGATCACGAGTATCATCCTATTGTTTGGGGAGATCATTCCAAAGGTCTATTTCACCCGTAATCGCTTACGCTTGGTGAGTCTGTTGGCCCGACCACTAGGTATTTTAAAATGGTGTTTTCATCCTTTAGCCAATCTCCTGGTCAAAAGCACCAATTTCATTGACAAACGGGTACAGCTCAAGGAGACAACCTCTTTAGAAGACTTAAAGCAAGCCATCCACCTCACGGCTCACGACATCGAAGGGGCGGATGAAAAAGATATTCTACAAGGTATTGTCAATTTCAATCATATCGCCGTCAAACGGATCATGCGCGCCCGTGTGGACGTGATTGCAGTTGATATATCCACTCCTCTCGACGAATTGATCCAACTGATCAATGAAAACAGTTACTCCAGACTGCCAGTCTATGAGGAAAGTCTGGACAATGTTAAGGGTATCCTCCATATCAAGGACTTATTGCCCTTTATCCGCGACAATACGCCAGAGCTCAAAATGGCTGAATTGCTGCGTGAGGTTCATTTTGTCCCAGAGAGTAAAAAAATCAATATGCTGCTCGAAGAATTCAAAGCAGCTCACCTCCACATGGCAGTTGTGGTTGACGAATTTGGCGGTACTGCCGGCATCGTGACCCTCGAGGACATCATCGAAGAAATCTTTGGTGAGATCAATGATGAATTTGATAGCGAAGATTGGGTTTATACCAAAAAATCCGACGATACTTACATTTTCGAAGGACGACTGGGGTTAGATGACCTAAAAAGGATTTTAGACCTTCCAGACGATACTTTTGAAGATGCGCGTGGCGATAGTGATAGCTTAGGAGGTTTGATCCTTGAGATACACGGCAAAATCCCTGATGAGGGTGAAGTGATCCAATACCGTCAATTTGAGATCCATGTTGAATCAGTCAGCAACAATCGCATCAATCAAGTCAAAGTAGTGATTCAAGCTCCTAAAGAAGAGGTATAGTTCCTTCGGAGAAGGAAAGAGGAATCAGCTGTTTAGGCTTTCTCTCTTTGGCTAATTCCTTCCAAGAATTCTCGACATTCTTCCGGGTTTTTCAATTGGATAAATTCAATATCCTGATACCTAACATCATTCATGGCTTTCAAATATTTAAGCCGAGTCTTTTTATAGTTTTTTAGTGTCCACAAAACGATGGAATCCTTCGATAACAGATTCTTAAAAGTCTGTCTATTCCCTGTTTCGGGCCATAATTCTTCTTTTGTGATAGCTCTAATAATTGCACGACTTGTTGCTTGATAAAGCGTTCGAAAAAAACCGAAATCTATCCAAATTATTGTATCAACCTCTTTCCATTTAAATTCGATTGTCCGGGAATAATTTCCATCGAGTACCCATCTGTCTTGATTGAGTGCTTTCCTCAGATTGAGGAAAAAAACTTCATCTGACGGCCAATGCCAATCCTTGCCCCAAAAAATGGAATCCATTTCGATGTATGGTATTGCTAACTCTTTTGATAATTTCTTTGAAAAGGTAGATTTACCAGATCCGCTTGTTCCGATTACATTAATTTTTTTCATCTACTTTTGACCATAACTGAAAAGCGAAGGCGCACCGTATACGCCTCATGCCCAATCGTTCCGCGAAGCGGCAGAGAAAAAAGATTGGCTGTTGGAAAAATCAAAAGATTGGCCTGTCTGAAATTTCTCTGCCGATGGATCGGCATTCGAAATAGCGCGTTCCGCGCAGCGGCCAAAACAAGACCTTTCTTAGACTTAGATACAGCCAATTTCATTGGTAGAGAAGGTATTTTCTCCTTCGGCAACATTAAACTGATCTGGGAAAGTGCAATTATTCGGTAATATCAGGTCGCTCTTTCCTATCTCACAATTTTGATATACACAAACCTTGCTTTCCTCTTCGAGAACGCTACCATCGCTGAACTCTACTTCTACTTTGATTTTATAGTCTCCTGCTTTGACCACTGCTAATGGAGCCGTCTGAGGTAAATCATCAGTACCAATGTTGATGGCGCCTGTCCAATAATTGTCAATATCAGTGGTTTCAAAAAGCGTCAAGCCCAAGCCCCTCACCGTGAGCCTATAACTGGTGATCGCCACACTCGCATTGGTATAAACCGCCATGAAGTCATTTATGCCATCGCCATTGG
>JBGCFA010000138.1:0-6553 GCA_045106675.1 Bacteroidia bacterium | reverse complement strand
TTGATCTTACTATCGGTGATCTTTTGCAAAGAACGATTGTCCTTTTGCCAAAAGACGATATCTACAATCGAAAGCGGTTGAAAATAGCTATGTCGACCTCGGCTACGGCTAGAACGATATCCTTTAATGATGAAGGATCTGATCCCATACTCTTTAGTATATAAGGTAGCAATCAGATTGGCATCCTGATGCTTAAGGGTACGGAGGACAATGCCTTCAGATTTGAGTATCACGCACTATAGTTCATCGGTGAAGCGATGCGAGCTGGACGGAGTTGGTGTGCTAGTTCGAGAGAGCCTCTCTCTTCTTCGTAAGATTTGAGCCATTGCTCAACGTCTTCTGAAGTATCTATGGTAAGCTTTTTGGCACCAAGTGGCGACATTGGATTGGAGGTAAATACGATGGTTTCCGAAATATCGAGTTCGCTACGTACTTGTTGTACCAACTCGACTGGATCAGCCAAAATCGCTTTTCCCTCTTCCGCAATCACTGGACCGAGTATCAAAACCTGTAAGGGTTCCATCAACTTTTCAACCAGTGAAACGTTCAGTTTGAGGAGTCCTGCCTCATTTCTTGAGAAAAAATTGCGCTGATCTCCCGAAAAGGCATTATTATAGATCATCGTTTCACTCATCAAGGCCGATAAGCGTTTGGTCACAAATCGAGTATCTGAGACTGTGCCCCCAAAGGTGTCATGTATCAATATCACCTTTTCTTCGATCTTAAAATTGTGGATCATGTCTCGGACAAACAATCGATCCCGCAAGTTTACCTCAGTAAGATACAGTAGTTTCATAATGCAAAAATAAGGATTCCCTTTCGTACTTTATCGAATCACAACAGACAATCCAATGAAAAAAACTCTTAGCAGTCTGCTTCTATGCCTAACTACGGCCACCAGCATACTGTTTGCCCAAAGCCCTCTCAAGACTCATACGGTTTCAATTTTTAAGGACGGCACTGCTTTTTTTGTGCGTTCAGGCGAAGTCCCTCTCCTCGACAAAAGCTATCGAATCGTTGAGAAAGATATGCCCAAACCTCTCTATGGCTCCTTTTGGTTCCATGCGCCGGGACAATCTGACTATACCGTGAGGCGGGTCCAAGATACGATTCGTTCGACAGAGCTATTTAATAATTTGATGAGTTTACCGATGAAAAATATTGGTAAAAGAGCTCGTATTCAGGCCAATGATACTTGGTATGATGGACAAATACTATCGGCAGATTACAATATGGTCGTCCTCAAGCACAATGATGTTTGGATGCCGATACCAACGAAAAGCATTTCTTTGGTACAATTTTTTGACGAACCAACCACCAATTTTGAATCTAAAAAGGTCCAAAATAGCCTCCTGCTTGATTTTCCTAAAGCAAAATCTCGCCAAGCGCTAGAGATGATGTACCTCCAAAAAGGACTAGCTTGGTTTCCTACTTACCTACTCGAACTCGATGCCGAAGATAAGGCTCGGCTTACCTTTAGAGCTGAAATCGTCAATGATGCCGAAGATCTCGACGATGCTAGTATCAACTTTGTCGTGGGTGTCCCCAATTTTCGTTATGCAGGTTCTGGACTTACTCCCTTAGTCACCTCTTTAGATGTAGAGCGCATCATGAGTATGATTGGGCGTAGCAATAATTCGTCTTTTGACAACAACTCTTTCAGCAATTTCCAGGCTGTAGGTTATGCCAGCGATGTGGCCATACAGCCAAGTTTTGAACCTACACCTGTCAATCAGAGTGCGGAAGGTAGCTCGCTCGAAGATCTCTTTTTTTATCGACTCGACAATATAAGCTTGCCCAAAGGTGGCCGTGCTTATTATAATATTTTGACAGCAGAGATTCCTGTTGCACACGTTTACGAATGCCAACTTCCCGGCAACAGTGCTAGTGCTGGATACTATCGTTCGCTAAGGGCGGAAGAACAATACTCCGAGGTAACTCACAAACTCAAATTGCAAAACAGTACCGATCAACCGTTCACTACTGGTGCCGCCTTTGTAAGTCGTATCGTCGAAGGTACTACCAATCCGATTAGCCAAGACCAACTCAAATACACTCCCGTCGGTGGCGAAACTTATCTCAAAATCACCACTGCTCCTGATGTGAGAGTTTCTTATGAAGAGAAAGAGGATAAAGTCGAAGAAAACGTCAAAAAAATCGGTAAGACCAATTATGACCTCATCACCGTCAAAGGCACGGTAACCGTCAAAAATTACAAAAACAAAGATATCGACCTCAATGTCCGCCGTACGATTATGGGTAATCTGGATAAGTCCAGTCCTGATTGGTTACAAGCGATTCGTGTCAATATCAATCGCAATCTCAACGCGACTACCGATGTTTGTTGGGAATTAAAACTCAAAGCAGGCGAAGAGCAAGTAGTCCAATACACTTACAAAATATATGTCGCGAATTAGTATAGTTGGTGGCATCATCATGGATATCAAGGGTCTCCCATTTGCGGGGGCCCTTTTGCATAATTCCAATGCGGGGCAGATCACTTATACCTCCGGTGGGGTAGGGCGCAACATTGCTGAAAACCTCGCACGTCTTGACGTACCAGTGAGTATGTATGGAGTAGTGGGAGATGATCTCTTCGGGGAACGCTTAGTCTCAGAGGGCGAAGCTTTGGGTATTGATATGTCAGGCGTGCTCACCAAAGCCGGATTTCGGACAGCTGTAGACCTCGGGATTTTGCAGGAGGACGGAGATCTTTGGGTATCGGTGACGGAGCTTTCAATTACAGAGCAGTTGAGGGTTGAGGATTTGGCCTCCCGTAAAGCTATCGGGATCGCGGAACGCTTATTCGACGCGGATTACTTGATCGTAGATGCGAATCTTTCAGTAGAAGTATTGCAATATTTGTTGACAGAGGCCAATCGTAGAAAAATCCCCTTTATCATAGACCCGGTCACCATTCAGTTCACCGCCAAACTCAATGTCCTTGAAGGCGATATTTTCATCGCCACCCCCAATCGTCGCGAAGCCGCCCAAATCACCCGTGATGTTGATAAGCTGTTGATAAGCTGTGGAGAAGAGGGATGTATCTCTCAATTGGGGACAAAATCACAACTTATCCCCGCGATTCCTGTGGAAAAGATGGTAGATAGCACCGGTGCTGGGGATGCTTTTCTCGCGGGCATGGTGGCAGGACTTTATTATCAACAAGATTGGGAGACGAGTATTAGGTGGGGACATGCCTGCGCTGCGCTCACTATTCAGACCGATCGTAATGTCCGAGCTGATATGAGCAGAGAGAAACTTCAAGAGTTGTTGTAATTTGCGGCATGTCCTTTCTTGAATACACACACGAACTCAAAGCCGCCATTGCCAATGGCGAACCCATCGTCGCGCTCGAATCTACTATCATCGCGCATGGAATGCCTTATCCGCAAAACAAAGAAACTGCCGAAACGCTAGAAGGTATCATTCGCGAAACTGGTGCTATTCCTGCCACCATTGCAATTTTGCATGGTAAAGTGCGGATAGGTTTAGGCCCTGACGAACTCGAATACTTGGCTTCACACCCTGAAGTACATAAGGCCAGTCGCCGTGATTTTGGGATGATCCTTTCCAAAGGAGAAAGTGCTGCTACTACCGTCGCGGCCACAATGATTGGCGCCAATATGGCAGGGATTCAGATTTTCGCAACTGGAGGGATTGGAGGCGTTCACCGAGGTGCTGCTGAGACTTTTGACATCTCTGCTGACTTGCAAGAACTGGCTCGCACCCCTGTGGCCGTTGTGTCGGCTGGTGCAAAGTCTATCTTAGACCTTCGGTTAACGTTAGAGTATCTCGAAACTATGGGTGTGCCTGTAATTGGTGTCGGTACAGATGAATTTCCGGCTTTCTATACCGATCGTAGTGGCATTAAGGCTCCCTCTCGTTTGGATACTCCTGCCGAAATTGCCGAAATGTTACATACTCAGTGGAGCATAGGTTTTGAGCAAGGAGTTTTGATCGCAAATCCGATCCCGAGAAAATTTGCGATGGACCCTGATGTGATCGAGGACGTAATCTCTCGTGCCTTACGCGAAGCAGAAAACAAAAATATCACCGGTAAAGACCTTACCCCATACTTACTCGGTCGCATTAAAGAATTGACCGAAGGCAATAGCCTCTTTTCTAATATCGAATTGGCCAAAAACAATGCACAGCTAGCGGCCCAAATTGCTATCGAGTTGGCGAGTAAGTCGTAGCGACGCCATGGTGTGTTCCCAAAATGTAGCGGCGCAAAATCTTGCGCCGCCACAGATAACAAAATCTTGTATCGGCACAGATAACAAAATCTTGCATCGACACAGATAACAAAATCTTGCACCGGCACAGATAACAAAATCTTGCGTGAGAAAATCGTGAGAACCTCTCACTGTCAGCTTGAGCATTGTCGAAAGGCCTTTGATGCTTTTCTTGCCGCTTCGCGGAACGCTTTTTCTCGTTCTGCGAAGCAGCTAAAAAGTTTAAGGTCAAATGTTGATGTTTTAGATGGATCATTTGCTGAATCCCCAATAATTCCTTAATTCATCCCCTCAATAATTCAGAAAATCAATCCTTTGAAAATGTTTGTACACCACGTATTTTTTTGGCTCAAGCCCGGCAATGACGATAAACGCGATTATTTTGTGGCGCAGATGCAGGAACTTAGTAAAATTGATTTGATTCATAGTAGTCGAATTGGGGTAGTTTCTCCCTCGGATCGTGATGTGGTGGAGAGTGGTTATGATTATTCTCTCTTAGTGTTTTTTGACAACAAAGCTGACCATGACGCCTATCAAGTGCATCCTGAGCATGATGTATTTATCGCCAATTGCAAAGACCTTTGGGCCAAAGTACAGGTGTATGATGCGATAGATGTCTAAGGCTTATTCGATTCCCATCGAAGATGGAACGCTCGCTTATGATCCTGAGTTTTTAGGAGTAAAGGAGAGTCGTTCCCTGCGGGAACATCTGATCGAAAGCGTTCCCTGGAAGCAGGAACCCATCAAAATATTTGGTAAAGAAATAATGCAGCCGCGCTTGACCGCTTGGTATGGCGATCCTGATACGGCTTATTCGTATTCTGGGATTGTGATGGAACCTTTGGCTTGGTCTAAAAACTTACTTGAACTCAAAAATCGTATCGAAGATTTTGCCCAATCGTCCTTCAATAGCGTCTTACTCAATTACTATCGTGATGGGCAAGACAGCATGGGCTGGCATAGTGATAATGAACCGGAATTAGGCCAGAATCCAGTGATTGCTTCGCTCAGTTTGGGAGGAGTCCGTCGATTTCATCTCAAACATCGCCAGCGAAAAGAGTTAGAGACCATTCGGATGGATTTGCTGGACGGGAGTTTGCTCATTATGGGAGGAACTTTGCAGCATCATTGGCTCCATCAGATATCTAAGACCAAAAAGGCCGTGGCGGGTCGGATCAATTTGACTTTTCGAGAAGTGAAGAATTAACTATCCAAGCTTTTGTGGAATGTGAAAAGCAAAAACTCTATCTGTTGAAAAGGAGGTCTAATTATCAACAGATATCATGAAAAAATTAAGTACTCTCGTATTCCTTCTGCAATTGCTTTGTCATCCTATCCTTGCACAAAAAGCATCTTTAGTGAAAGAAAAGGATGTTCGTATGCGAAAAATAGATATAATCGTCTCGGATATAGAAAAGGATTCTACGCTAACCTGCTTTATTACAAATAGAGAATTGACTACTGCCGAAAATTTGGCATCAGTTTCACCTGAGAAATTATTAGAACATCAGTTAGCGAATATAGTCCGAGCACATCCTCTCGTTCAATCCACTCCGACTCTATTTTATCTCAAAGACTCACTTATCATCAAGATAGTTTACGATAAAACTATCTATTACTTCCTTGATGATGAGTTGATTTTCTCCAACTTTGAATGTCAGGGCCGCACTGATTTGCTGACCCAATGTAAACCTGCTTATTCACGAACGTACAATTATTATTGGAATGGCAAATATCATAAAAGCATGATCTTAGCAGTTCGATCGGGAAACTGTGATGGATGTGCTTCAGGCTATCTCTACCCGTGGAAAACCAAGAAGAAGGCTGATTGGTTATTGAAAAGATTGCATAAAATCTACTAGTCAATAATAGAATGTTTTAGAAACAATGTAGCTTGGGTTAAGTAGTATTAGTCGCTAGGACTTTGCATCATTTTCAGAGATGCCAATTCGATCCATATTTATCCCATCTTCATGCGCCCAAGCTTTCAATCACGCCTCATTTCCGGAATCCTAAAGTTGATCTCCCTTAAAACGATAGTTGAAAAGCAAGCCAAGAAGCCAATCAAAAGATCGAAAAAGGCCTTTTTACCTCAAAAAATTGAGCAGTCCTATCTAAGCAAGAGTCAAACTTGCAATGGTAAAGCCTTCGCTACTTTTGAAAGTAAGGAGAAGGTCAGCCAAGATCATATCATCTTTTTGCATGGTGGCGCCTATATCTTTGAAGCATCAACTGGACATTGGGATTTAGCAAAGAAAATTGTAGACAAAAGTTTTTGCCGGATGACCTTAGTCGATTATCCACTTGCGCCTGAA
>JBGCFA010000137.1:0-13811 GCA_045106675.1 Bacteroidia bacterium | reverse complement strand
TGCGGTGCATTGGGTAGGGGCGTATTGCATACGCCCACATCATCAGGACGTATGCAATACGTCCCTACCGATCAGGAAAATTAGCTATCGAGAAGGGAAAAACTCAAACCAAAATCCCCTCAGACATAAACTACTACTATGAAACTTCTTCCCTTGACTTGGGTGGGACTACTCGCCGGTTTGCTACTACTCACCCATTGCAGCGAGCCCGAAGGTCCCCGTCTCTCCGTCCACAAAGGCGCTCATATCGTCCTAGTGGGCAACAATCTCGGTTCTCGCATGATGAATTACGGTCACTTTGAGACCGAAATGCAGATGCGCTATCCTGACAGTCAGTTGGTGATCCGCAATATGTGCGACGGCGGTAATACGCCCGGCTTTCGTCCTCACTCTGGGCGAGTTGAACCTTGGGCTTTTCCGGGTGCGTATACTTTTCATACTGAGCTAGCACGCAAATCGGGCAGCAGAGGCCACCTAGAGACACCCGACGAATGGCTCAAACTGCTCGAAGCGGATATTATCGGGGCCTTTTTTGGGTATAGCGAATCCTTTGCGGGGGATGCTGGCCTCGCCAACTATAAGGCAGAGCTAGACGCTTATGTCAAGCATGTCCTCGCTCAAAACTATAATGGCAGTGCTCCCCCTCAATTGGCTTTGGTCTCCCCTACTGCCTTTGAAGATTTGAGTGCTGATCATGATTTGCCCAATGGCAAAGTCGAAAACGTCAATCTCGCCCGCTATACTACCGCAATGAAGGAAGTAGCCACGGCGAATAAAGTGATCTTTTTGGATGTTTTTGCGCCTAGCCAAGAGTGGTATCGTTCTACGCAGGAGTATATGACCATCGACGGCTTCCAGCTTACTGATGATGCTTATGCCCGCTTCGCGGAACGCTTGGCCGACGGAGTATTTGGCAGTGAAAAAGCAGAGGCGAGCGCGAATCAAGAGATGATTCACGCTGCTGTGATGGAAAAAAACTGGTATTGGCACAATGACATCAAAGCACCCAATGGCGTGCATGTCTTCGGGCGACGTTACAATCCTTTTGGACCAGACAACTACCCAGCGGAGATTGAGAAAATCCGCCAAATGATCAGTTTGCGTGACGAAGCGATCTGGCAAGCCAACCAAGGGCAGAAAATGGACCTAGTCGCAGCCGATAAGGAGACTCGTTCGCTGCCAGCGGTCGAAACCAACTACAAAGCATCCAATAAAAATGGCAATCCTGAATACCTATACGGACAAGACGCACTTGATAAACTAAGCGTTCCAGATGGCTACCAAATCGAGCTTTTTGCCTCCGAGGAAGAGTTCAATGATCTCGCCAATCCGGTGCAAATTTCCTTTGATAATAAGGGACGACTTTGGGTAGCAGTGATGCCGACCTATCCGCATTGGAAGCCTGGCGATCCTAAACCTGACGATAAGCTGATCATCCTCGAAGATACTGATGGTGATGGCAAAGCAGATAAGCAAACCACTTTTGCGGATGGACTACATATCCCAGTTGGTTTTGAATTTGCACCAGAAGGAGTTTATGTGTCACAAGGTACCAATCTGATCTTATTGACCGATACTGATGGCGACGATAAGGCAGACAAGCAAGAGATTCTTCTCAGCGGTTTTGACGATCATGATACGCACCATGTGATCAGTGCTTTTTGTGCTGATCCTTCGGGAGCGATTTATATGGGTGAGGGCGTATTTCTGCATACCAATGTGGAAACCCCTTATGGTCCAGTGCGTGGCACAAACGGCGGCTTTTATCGCTATAGCCCGCAACGTCGCCATCTCGAACGAGTGGCTCAGATTCCGATCCCTAATCCTTGGGGCATTGCCTTTGACCAATGGGGGCAGAACTTCTTTGCCGAAACCTCTGGTCCAGATGTGCGCTGGATGCTGCCGGGTTCAGTGAAGTCTCTTTATGGCGTGAGTCATCATAAATCTTTCAATCTGATCGAAGATGCCCATCGTGTGCGTCCGACTTCTGGTTTGGAGTTTGTGTCTAGTCGCCACTTCCCCGAAGAAGTGCAAGGTGATCTGTTGATCAATAATGATATTGGCTTTTTGGGGATGAAGCAACACCAGATGATGGATAGTGGCACTGGTTATATGACCAAGCATCGTCAGGACTTGGTGGTGGGTACTGATCCTAATTTTCGTCCGGTGGATATGGAATTTGCGCCAGATGGCTCACTTTACTTGATCGATTGGCATAATGTCTTGATCGGCCATATGCAGCACAATGCGCGTGATCCTTTGAGAGATCACAAGCATGGTCGTATCTATCGCATTACGTATCCTTCTCGTCCTTTGGTTGAACCAGCAGAGATTGTAGGGGCTAGTATCGAGACCTTATTGGACAATCTCAAATTGCCGGAGTATCGTAGTCGTTATCGTTCTCGCAGAGAGTTGAGAGGACGTGATAGCAAAGAAGTATTGGGCCAGCTTGATACTTGGGTAGCTTCTATTGATCGGGAAAACCCGGAAAATGAAGGCCAATTGTTAGAAGCATTGTGGGTGAGTTGGAGCATGAATGCAGTGGATCAGGATTTGTTGCGTCAATTGCTCAAGGCTAAGGACTATCGCGTTCGCGCAGCGGCAGTGAGAGTGCTACGTTATACAGGACACCTCTTTACGGATCGTGATGAATTGCTTACAGTAGCAGCGGCCGATGAATCGGGTCGGGTACGTATGGAAGCAGTAGTGTATGCGTCTTGGCTACCCAAAGCATCGGGGGAAAGCGTTCTCGCAGAGGCAGCTAAAAAACCACTGGATGAATGGCTCAAACCCGTACACCAAACCGCGATGGCTCACCTCAATGGCGTCTCGCTCAACGAGAAAAAAGAAGCAGAAACTCTCAATACCAAGCTCAAAGGAGCTGATCTCGCTAGTTTTAAATTGGGTAAAGAAATTTATAGCCGTGATGGTTATTGCCAAACTTGTCATCAAGCAGATGGGAAAGGCTTATCGGCCTCGCAATTCCCACCTTTGGCTGGCACAAAATGGGTGTTAGAGGATAAAGAACGCTTGATCAAAATCGCGCTCAATGGCTTGATGGGACCGATAGAAGTGGCTGGGAAGACTTACCCCGGACAAGTGCCGATGACGCCTTATCGTGGGCTGCTCAATGACAAAGAGATGGCGGGAGTATTGACCTATGTGCGTAACTCATTTGGCAATGAAGCATCCGTCGTTACAGAAGCTGAGGTCGCTAAAGTGCGTGAGGCGACTAAGGATTTTAAGGGTTATTATAATGTGAACGATTTGCAATAATTTTATGACACCGTAGGTTCGGTTTGTGAGTAGATTTGGCTTGCAAGCTGAATCTACGGTGAATATCTAAAAACCAGCAGCTATATGAAACACCTGAAACTCAAATTAATCCTCTCTCTTTGTTTGCTATTGCAGTTTAGTTGTTTGCCAGCTCAAGTAGATGAGAGAGTGTCCAAAGAGATTGATGAAATTTTTGCTGCATGGGATCAGAATGATGGGCCTGGTGCTGCAGTTGCGGTCGTTAAGGATGGTGAGATCGTCTATAAAAAAGGCTATGGTTTAGCTAATCTCGAATACAATATCCCGAATAGCCCATCCACGATTTTTCATATTGCATCCATTTCCAAGCAGTTTACTGCATTTTCTATTTTACTGTTAGAGAAAGATGGGAAGCTAAGTTTAGACGATGATATCAGGGATTATATCCCAGAAGTACCTGATTTTGGTACTCCTATTACATTGAGACATTTAGCCACGCATACAAGTGGGTTAAGAGATCAATGGAATCTACTCGCTATGGCAGGCTGGCGTCTGGATGATGTCATCACCACTGAGCAGGTACTGAAACTAATCAGTCAGCAAAAAGAGCTCAATTTTAAACCCGGAGAGGAGTTCACCTATTGCAATACTGGATTTACGCTATTAGCAGAGGTCGTGGCTAGGGTTTCCGGTCAATCATTTGCTGAGTTTACGAATGCGCGGATTTTTGAGCCCTTGGGTATGGACAACAGCCTCTTTTATGATGACCACGAAAAGATTGTGAAGAATCGAGCGTACTCCTATTATTTGGTTGATGGGAGTTTAAAGAAAAGCGTTTTGAGTTATGCAACCGTAGGGGCCACTAGCTTATTTACCACTGTAGAAGATTTAAGCCAATGGGCTATGAATTTCTCAAATCCCAAAGTGGGCGATGCTGCGATAATCAAGAAGATGAATACGCTGGCAGTGCTTAATAACGGCAAAACTTTTGGGGGAGCGTTGGGACAATTTGTTGGCGAATATAAAGGGCTATCTGAAATACAACATGGTGGGGCTGATGCTGGGTATCGCGCCTATTTAAGTCGTTTTCCAGATGAAAAGATATCTATAATCGTTTTTAGTAATGCCGCAGAGTTCAACGCAACTGGTATCGCTCATCAGCTTGCAGATATCTATCTGAAAGATAAAATCGAAACGGAAAAAGAAGAACCAAAAGCGGAAAGTACTTCCGAAAATATCGTCATCGATCAAAAGTTATTAGACACCTATGTAGGTGAATATGAGTTTCAACCGAGTTTCTTGATAAATGTGAAGGAGGAAAACGGACAATTGTTTGCCTTCGCAACTGGACAAGAAGTGGTTGAAATGAAGCCTTTATCAAAAACAGAATTTACGCTTGTAGGAGTCGATGCCAAAATCGAATTTGTCCCTAATGAAGGGAAGCCCGTTGAATCTATCAAAGTACATCAAGGAGGTCAAATAACCGAAGCTCCGCGACTGCAAAAATTTGATAAAGCAGCTGTTAATCTGACAGATTATACGGGAGATTTTTATAGTGAAGAACTATCAACTACCTACCATTTTACCATTGTTGAAGGTAAGCTAATAGTCACTCACCGCAGATTGAGCGATTTCTCTTTAGATCTGATGAAAGAAGATGTGTTTGTTAGCGATGAATGGTTTTTTGGAGAAGTCAAATTTATCAGAGATTCCCAAAATGTGATCACCGGCTTTAGCGCTTCTAATGGCCGAGTCCGGAATCTATACTTTGCAAAAATAAATTGACGATCCTGCTGTGGGTTCGGTTTACCGTAGGTTCAGCTTGCAAGCCGAACCTACGGTAATTTTATCACACCAATCCATGAATCTTGGCATACTGCAAGAGCATGATCGTCTTGCCATCATTGATCTCGCCCGAAGCAATCATACCGAGGGCTACATCAAAATCAAGTTCTAGGACTTCTATGTTTTCTTGTTCCTCATCGAGGCCGCCCCCATCACTCACCTTCATGTCAGCAGTGTATTCGGCCACGAAGAAGTAAAGAATCTCCGTTACCGAGCCGGGAGACATATAGGATTCGAATATCTTTTTGACATTGGAGACTTTGTAGCCGGTTTCCTCCTCGGTCTCTTTGCGGATACAGTCCTCAGGATTGTCTTTGTCGAGTAAGCCAGCACAGGCTTCGATCATCATGCCGCTATCATTGCCGTTGACATAAGTAGGCATGCGAAATTGACGAGTGAGAATGACGGTTTTCTGGCTGGGATTGTAAAGTAAGATCGTTGCTCCATTACCCCGATCATAAGCTTCTCTGGCTTGGGTTTCCCATTGGCCATCTGGCCTCTGATATTCGTAGGTGATCTTGTTGAGCGTATACCAATTGTCCGAAAGGACTTCTTGATTGGTGATTTTTATGCGATCATTATTCATTCTTCGTGCTTTGGGCGGCAATCTTTTTGACTGCCTTAATAAATAAATCTAAATCGTTTAGACTGGTATATACGTGAGGGGAAATCCTGACGCCCTGAACTGCCTCATGTTCAAAGGCAGTAACGTAGATTTGGTGATAACTGACTAGTTCTCGAGAGAGTTGGGCGGGCTCCCAATCACCTAATTGGAAAGTAGCGATGCCGCAACTAAACTCCTTTTTGCGGGGGCTAATCAGGCGAAATCCTTTTACATCAATCAAATTGGTGATCCAGTATTCTTTCAGATAACGTAGGCGAGCTTCTTTACGAGCAATGCCGATCATATCATGAAAGTCAATGGCCTCACTGATTGCCATCTCGTTGGAAAAAGGCCTCGTCCCAAGATGTTCAAACTTGCTAATTTTGTCATGCTCCTCAACTGGATATCCATGCAAAGGCCAAAGCTCGCTGATTCGATCTGGATTCACATAAAGCATTCCAGTTCCAAAAGGAGCCGAAAGCCATTTGTGCAAGCTCGTAGCAAAGAAATCACAGCCTAAGTCCCCAATACTGAAATCTAAATGGGCAAAACTATGTGCCCCATCGACTATTGAGTAAATCCCTTGTTCTCGCGCCAGTTGACAGAGTGCTTGTGCCGGAAGTACTTGACCCGTCATATTGATGATATGGCAAAACAAAATCGCTTTAGTATTGGGGGTTATTGCCGCAGCGAAATGTTTGAGGATTTCATCATTGTCCTCTATTGGTACGGGTAGTTTGATTTTAGTGAGCTTGATACCGCTGCGCCGAACGCGCATCTCCAACGTATTGAGCATACTCGGGTAATCTTGCTCCGTAGTCAAAATTTCGTCTCCCGCTTTGAGGTCCAATCCCATGATTATGGTCTCAAGTGCCTCTGTAGCGTTGCGCATGATGGCAATCTCGTCTGGACTACAATCTCCCAGTCGTGCCAATTTGCGTTTGATGACGGGTTTTATTCTCCCAAGAGTACGCCACATATAGAAGCCAGGGGCTTCATTGGAGAGTTGATTATATAGCTGAACCTTTGCTTGTACATCAGCCGTTTGAGGACTTACACCCGCATTATTGAGATTGATAAGGTTGGGAGAACTCGTATAAGCTTGCTGTATAATTCGCCAATAATCCTCATCTCTTGCCGCCTCTTCTGGGGACAAATGATCGTAATCTTGAAGGTTTTTTACTAAAGCTGAAGTTTGTGCAGGTAGTAGAGTTGGACTAATGAAAGTAGCGGCAGATAATGAGCTAAGCTTCTGCAAAAAGCGTCGTCGATCTTGAGGCATTTTGTTAGATTCTAGTCTCAGAATCTAATGAATCTGAGAGGATTGTGTTTTCAGTACAGATCATTTGTGCGAGGAGCTTCTTGACGATGAATTTACAACAATCCTTGTAATGCCCCAACTTACCAAGACGATACGACGATCATAATGAAAAGCAATTGTATGCCTGCGCCGATGCCCACTCCGGTTAGGGTCTTCTTTAATCGATGTTTTTGTGCTTGCTTTTGATAGCCTTCTAGATAGTGAGGATTACGAGCTAAATCTTGATTAGGTAATTCATGCAGTTCGATATTAGGCTCGGTTAGCGCTACGACTGCAATCATCAGACCACCTGTCGCTACTCCCAACATCGGAAAGTATACCGTAGCACCTAATCCCGCCCAGAGCAGACCGTTTTTGGTATAAAAAATTGCAGCATCCTCAATCCCTTGCTGGTACAACTTTGTGGCTTCTTCAGCCGTAAACTCCGTCCCAACAATATCTTGTGGGTTCCGAGGATCGGAAAAAAACTGACGCATCCCATCTTCATAGATGATCATATAAATTTCCTCCTTCTTTTTGCTCAAAGGAGTGGCATCCTGATTTTCGAATAAAAGGTACTCGACGCTATTGCGTTTGATTTCTACTACTTTGACGATAAGTTCTTCGTCCGCTTGCGTAACGATTAAGTCTTGGGCCATCATGGGTAGCAATAAGCCGCAAAACAATAGAGAAGTAATCCAAGTTTTCATGCTGTGATAGAGTTTGTATAAAATTAGACGCAGCCAAAGCGCCAATCGCTGCGTATATTTAATATTCCAATTCAATTATTGGCAAATTATGAAGCGTATCCTTTTATTCATAGGCACTTTGTGCTGCATAGGTGTGATCAATCTTGCTGCGCAGAACGGTGAGTTCCATTTCAAAATTGCGAAACTCAAATACGATGGGGGAGGGGACTGGTATTCCAATCCTACTGCATTACCCAATCTGATTGAGTTTATCAATCAGCAAACCAAAAGCAAAATCGCGCCGATCGAGGATGTGGTTGAGCCCGGCAACTCGCAGATATTTCAATATCCTTATGTCTATATGACGGGCCACGGCAACGTCAACTTCAGTGCTTCCGAAGCGACAAACCTCCGCAACTACCTCATCTCTGGGGGCTTTCTCCATATCGACGATAACTACGGCATGGATAAATATGTGCGGCGTGAGATGAAAGAGGTCTTTCCGGAGCTCGACTTCGTCGAACTCCCCTACAACCATGCGATGTACAAACAGCATTTCGCGTTCCCGCAGGGACTCCCTAAGATCCATGAACATGACGGTAAGCCACCTCAAGGATTGGCCATCATCTACGAAGGCCGTGTTGTAGTCTACTATACAGTCGAAACTGATTTAGGCGACGGCTGGGAAGATATTTCCGTCCACAATGATCCTGAAGAGCTCCGCCAAAAAGCGCTGCAAATGGGCGCGAATGTGGTCTTGTATGCGATTTTGAACTAGAGGATCGCTGGTGTTCGATTGCTCTTAATTTGTTGGGGTTTATTCTACTAATAATTCAAGCGTGACCAGATAGGCACAATGATCTGAGGCGATGGAATCCTGTATGACTTCTGTTTGCAGTACTCTCCACCTATTTTGGGGATAATACATTACGTAGTCAATTTTTTTGCTTGGATTCTCTGATGGATATGTCGGCTTTGGCTTCTGGCTATCGTAAGAGGAAGACCAAAATTGCTCCAGAATATTAATAGGAGTGCTACCCGGAATTGCATTGAGGTCTCCCGCTAAAATGACCGGATACTTAATGGAAGCAAAAACTTTGTTTATTTCTTTTGCTTGAGCGATCCTGTCTTTTTCGTCGTCTTTATGATCAAGGTGAGTGCCGACAAAGACTACTGTATCACCAGAAGCGATAATAGTTGTTATGGCTAAAGCGGTTCTGGGCTCATTACCAGGAGTAAATGGCAAGGGGATCGTTCTTGAACTCAGGAAGGTGTATTTAGATAAGATGCCTTCTCCGTATTCACCACCGTCATATTTCATCGCTCTACCAAATAGAGGAATTAGTTTTGTCCTCCAAGCTAACTCTGTGGCTAAATCATATTTTTGCGCTCTGTTGGTTTTAAAATCAACTTCTTGCAAGGCTACAAAATCAGGCTTCGCATTTTCTATGACCCGGGCTATTACATCTAAATCGTAATCTTCATTAGCCGTTTCTCCATGATAAATGTTAAAGGATAAAACGCTTACGATTTTACTACTATCGACTTTATGTTGGGACTTTGCCGGATAGCAGGCAAATAGCATCATTAGGAAAATTGTTGTCAGTACTTTCATTCTCTTTTTAAGATAGTTTGTTGCCGTTTTTTTATCCATTATTAGCGGCGCACAACAATTCTGTCCTCATACGTCATGAGGATCGAATGCTTTTGTTCAGCTTTACTGAATTCCAAGCTATTTCCTTATGCCATAATTTAAGTCTGAGGCCTCCTCATTTCTGTCAGTAGCGACAGGAGGTTGAGGGGAGAGTGCGGATATACGGTCGAATAATTCTGCGTTCATATCAATTTCCAGCGAGGCAATCGCTGGGCCTAGTTGAGTGGTATTTCTGGCTCCTATGATGGGAGCAGTGATACCATCCCTTTCCCGTACCCAGGCAATGGCCAGAGAAACAGGATCCATATTTAGCTCTCGGGCAAGTTGAGTGAAATGATCAGCAACCGCATATACCTCCTCCGCACCATAGCGTACCTGATACATTTTATTTTCCATCAGTCGACCGGAATCTGGCCTTCGATCTTTGCCATATTTACCGGTCAGCAAGCCACCTCCGAGTGGACTATAGCTGATCACTCCCAGCTGTTCAGAGATAGCCATGGGTAGTAGCTCCACCTCAGCCTGACGTTTGACGAGATTGTACATCGGTTGTATGCACTCAAATCTTGCCCAGGCATTTTGCTGGGAGATACCCAAAGCCTTTGCCACCTGCCAGGCAGCAAAATTACTGGCGCCAATGTAAAGGACCTTGCCCTTTCTTACTAGATCGTTGAGCACCGCCAGGGTCTCTTCCAGAGGGGTAGTCTCATCAAAGCGATGGATAAAGTATAAGTCGATATATTCGGTATTCAGTCTTTTTAGACTCGCTTCCACTGCTCTTACGATATGATAGCGGGAAGCTCCCCCATCGTTTACGCCCTGCCCTGTCTTGAAATAAACCTTGCTCGTAATGACTACTTCGTCTCTGCAATCGGCAATCAGTCGGCCCAAAATCTCCTCCGATCTGCCCTGTTCATAGACGTTGGCACAATCAAAGAAATTGATCCCAGCATCCCGACACTGCTGAAACATTGCCCGGGACATCTGCTCGTCGGCAATACCGCCAAATGACATAGTTCCGAAACAAAGTGAGGATACTTTTACGCCTGTTTTTCCCAGAAATCGATACTTCATTTTTTCATTTTTGTAAAGAGAAAATAGCGAATAAGGTTTGAGCATACAATTGAAAAAATCCAGCAAAAGATGCACTAGTCCTAAATGAGGTTGTTGAATTGTACACTACTAGGTATTTTTTGGAAGTGGCTGATTTTGAGCCCGCAGTAGGGACTACCAATCTTCGCTCTGCAGTTATGAGATGTTCATTAAAAACTAAAGATCACTAGCGTTGGGCTGTCAGTGAGTGTTCTTGCGTATCATATGATTGTCAATCCAAATCCTGCCAAGGGATAGATTTCGATTGAACTAAAAAAACATTAGAAAATCATCATAGTCAAGCGTAAGAATTTGTCAGCTAAATGCTTCTGTCGGCATAAAATAATCTGCTGTTATTCCACCGCCTCCAATATCCCACCCACAAAAGTCTCAATATCAAATGCATCACGTACTGGCGTGAAACCGAGGCGAACGATAATCATATTGTATGAAGGGATAATAAAAACGTGCTGACCCTCATAGCCGGAGGGATAATACAGATCGTTCGGCAAGGCCGGAAAACGACGACCTTCCTCATTGCCTGCGTTGAGCCAAAATTGCGCGCCATAGCAGCCTAAGTCGCTTTTGGGAGTAGGCGTTCGGGTATAATCCACCCAACCTTCAGCTAAGATGCGCTGGCCTCGCCAAACGCCATCACGTAGATATAAGAGCCCAAATTTGGCCCAGTCCCGCCCCGTGGCATACATAAAGGACGAACCTACATATGTGCCGGAAGCATCGGGTTCCATGACCGCACTTGTCATCTGTAAAGGTTGAAAAAGGCGCTCATGTACAAAATTGAGATAGCGAGTATCATCTCCTAGGCTTTGCCGAACGATGCGCGCCAATAGATTACTCGTCGCACTCGAATAATTCCACCGACTATCAGGCTCATAGCCTAACTCACTTTGAGCGGCATAATCTGCGGCGCTCGATTCTTCGAAAAGCATCGTGGTAGCATCTGCCGGAGGAAAATAAACCTCTTCAAAATCTAATCCACTACTCATGCGGAGCATTTGATCGAGGGTGATCTTGCGACGAGGATCATCAGCGCCTTGCCATTCCGGTACGGGCGCAGGCGCATGTATATCTAGCTTGCCATCTTTGACGAGCAAACCAATCTGCGCTTGCGTGACACTCTTGGCCATCGACCAACCCAGTAATGGCGTCTCAGCGTCAAAGCCCGGACCATAGCGTTCGGCAAGGACGATACTATCATAAAGTACCACCACGGCACGGGTGTTTTTTTGCGGGGCATCTGGGCTAGCGTCCTCGACGAACGCATAGTCTATTGCTGCCGCTAGTTTGTCTTGGTCGATATGTAATGACAAGCTGTCCTGATAATCTTGGAGGATAGCTCCTTGCAGGGAACGACTCTTTGTTTGGGTGATAGCAGCATCTGCTAAATCCTTGGGATCTTTGTCGTGCAATAAGGTACAACCCAAACCCTCGCGATAGACAGCGGTTTGCTCCCAAAATAGGAGGCGGCTGCTCACTGATTTTTGAGCCTGATCGACTGTATTGTTGACGTACCAATAAGCACTGAGGTCTTTAGCTTCGACGGATGCTGGCGTTCTCGCAGAGACAAAAACGCAGGAACACATGATCTTGGCCGAGTAACCAGTGCCGATAGGGGCGAATATGCTGCCACCAATAATGACCAAACCCACTAAGGTTAAGCCAAAGGCAATTAGAAGTCCTTTTTTGAGCATAAATGGAAGTTACAGAAAATCAGACAAAGCCGATTTTTTTCTGTTCACTCTGTTTGAAGCCTGGGTGGTTCATCTTGAAAATCTCCGCCAAACTCATGTCTTGATTGACTGGCTCAAAACCGAGAGATTGGGCGAGATTGTTAGCCTTTGCTGCGGCTAAGGCTTTGAACTCATACTTCGCGATCATGCGGCCTTTGCGGAGGAGTGCCTTGTCGATTTTTTCGAGGCTCGAATTGAAGGTACAAATGATCTTCAGGTTGAGGTAGTCGCTAAACAGGCCATCGGTCAATTGTAGGATGGTCGAAACCACCGAATCCTCCTTTGAAAATTCTCGCGACATGATCACTCTTTCGGCATCTTCGATGATGAGGATGGCGTCTTTGTGGCGCAAGATAAAGGTAATGAACTCTGGCTTGAGCAACTCTTTGACAAATTCGTTTTGCACAAAAATGAAGGAGCGTTTATTGAATTTGCCGATCAGGTGCTTGATATAGGAGGTTTTGCCTGTACCCGGCACACCGTGGAGTAAGATCAGACCGGAGGAAATAGCTTCGATGCCTTGGGTGATGATGTCTTCGACCGGGACAAAATCATCATTATAATATTGGGTGATGTCAAGATCCTGAAAGTCTCCAGCTTTAACCTCTTCCGTCGAAAAACGACGATCGTCACGCGTCAAGACTTTGAAAGAATGCTTGCGTTGCTCTCCAAATTCTTGTCTGAGTTGGTGATTGCTCTCTAATACCCAAGTTTCGAGTTCGGCATCGGCGAGATCATACAAAAAATCGATATCTAACTCCTCTTCGTACAAAGCGATCTTGAGAACTAGCTTCCGGCTCGTGCCTTTGAAGAAACGTTTGTGAGCATAATCTTCCTCGGGCTTAGCATTTTGGGTGTCCTTAGTTTCCCAATACTTGAAGACTTCTTGCAAGTCAAATTTGTCAAGATCAAGCTTCGCCATGACCGCCTCCATATTCTCTTTACTGTTTTTGAGTGGTAAGCTGAGCGTCAGCTGAGAAGGAAGACTGTCGTAAGTAATTGTATAATAAGAATGCAATTCGAAATCATTGTAATAATCGAATGCATCGATTAGCTCTGCCATAATATGAGTGTGCTGTAACTTAAGTTGAATTAGGCTTTACCGCTTTACGGAACGATAGGTTACGTTTGAGAGTGATTTTGATTGAGTTTGTGGATTAGCCCTTGCTAGATAGTTCCAATTTTCCGTCTTAGTGTGTATTTTCTCTTTATCAATAGGAATAAGAAATTCGGATAAGTATTAGAACGTTTGAGGATCAAAGATATAGAAAGATGGAGCGCAAGAACGAAAACACCCCCCAATGCTATAAGTGTGATTGGTCTTATGAGGAAGATCTTATCGAGCTATATGGCTATACGATTTGTAGCTCTTGTGAATCAGAATTAGGTTTGTTTAAAGATGCAACCATCAAAAAGCACTATCTCTCTTTTGACAAGAAAAAAAACTTAGATCCGACTAGCCCATCTTATGCCCAAGAGCTTCAAAATCGTTTGGTCAGTATCGAGCAACATTATATTAGTAGCAGGATCAAACTGCTTCATATTCAGGAGAGATTGAATCAAATGATGGATCAGTAAGCCTATAAAAGGCAAACAGAACGAATATTCAATAGACACTCAA
>JBGCFA010000136.1:0-23590 GCA_045106675.1 Bacteroidia bacterium | reverse complement strand
AGGACTTGATCAAAGGATACGGATGAGTTTAACGAAATTTTGAGTTGTCCGGCTTTGCCTTGTTTGGTCGTGATCACTAACACCCCGTTCGCGGCACGCGAGCCCCAAAGAGAGGCCGCCGAAGCACCTTTGAGTACCTGTATAGACGCTATGTCGTTTGGGTTAAGGTCATTGAGGCGACTTGATTGGGCGATACGACGGTTACTATTGTAATCCCCCCCACCATAAGTAGTAGAGTTATCAATGGGAACTCCGTCTAGGATGATCAAAGGACTCGAAGAACCCGTAATGGTATTAGCCCCTCTGATTTGAATTGTACTGCCCGCGCCCGGTTCTCCGTTGGAACGAGCGATTTTGAGGTTGCTGGATTTGCCTGCCAGTCCATTAAGGAGGAGAGTTTCGCCTGAGCGAACGACATCTCCCGTATTGATTTTGGAGATAGTCGCACCAATATTGTCGCTGCGTTGCTCCAAGCCGATCGCACTGATTACGACTTCGTCTAACTGTTTGACATCTGGTACAAGGACAAAGTTGATTTCATTGCGTCCCGCAACCACTATGACTTGTGTTTTATAAGCATTGAAACGGGCAGCGATTCTCGCGTTCTGAGCATCAGCAACACTCACTTGATAGCTCCCCGTAGAATCGGTGATCATACCCGTATTCTCGTCCACCACCAATACGGTCGCGCCTGTGATGGCTTGGCCATTTTCGTCAGTGATGACGCCTTTGACCTGATGTTGCGCTGATACCGAAAACTGCAATAGGCACAACAAACAGCTAGCAAAAATATATTTAATCATGAGATTAGGCTTGTGCTCAAAAAATGTGTTGGAGAGACTGCTGTTTGCAGTCTCTCCAACCATAAGATTATTTGCGGACTACCAATTTTTGGGTCCAAATACCATTTTCAGAAATGAAGCTTAAGAGATAGATATCATTGGCCAATTGGCTCAGATCAATTTCAGCCGAAGCTGCTGGTTGATCAATCATGATGATCTCTTGTCCTAGCATATTGCGTAGCACGATTTTTTCGAGTTTCACCTCCGAATCGTAGCGAACTGCGTTTTGAGCAGGATTGGGATACAGTAGAATTTCTTGCTTGAGATCGACTGGATCAAGTCCTACTACATCACACATCATCACTGGATAGGGATTGGTGGCGGCATCATTTGTTGCTAGACCAAGCAGTGCATCAACACCACTTAGGTCCCAATTATCCAAGACAAATGTCGCCGTATCGGGGCCAGTATTGGCCTTGCGATGAGCCCAGCCGAGGGTGTATTCCCAAGGAGTGCCTGTGCCATCAACATCGACTTCGCCGAACACATCAATCACACTGCCACTTTCGTAAATTTCGAAAGCATCATCTCCATTGAAATTGTTAGCAGCGCCATCATCTTGATAATCAGCTGCGAAACCAAAGAAATTGAGGAATCCGGTCGTATCATTAGTTACATAAAAGCAGGTTCCTGCTGCGATAGCATCTGGCGGGAAAGTGTACTCCTGCCCATCTGTGCCCCCGCCATTGTTGGCACAGCCTAAGCCATACAAACTAAGATTAGGGATGTCGTTGAGCGCCAAGAGTTCAACAGCTTTGGGGACACCAGCAAGCGGGCCATGGACCAAACCAATAATTTTGAGGCTATAAGTCAGCGGTGCATCATTGTCAATGATGGTGATGCGCATGCTATCGTTGGTGATCATCGCGCCACCAGAAGGATTGCTGATAGTGAGCGTGAAGCTTTCTTCTGACTCTTGATTCGTATCATCAACTATGCCTACGATAGTGGATTGTGCAGTGTCTGTCCCTGCGGGGAACGTTACGGTCAATGCGTTGAAAGTATAATCTGTAGCATCCGCCGTTCCGCCGAGGGCGACATCTAGATCTACTGTAGTCGCAGCGGTGTCATTGGGATTGTCCAGATAAAAGAGGACAGTCAAATCTCCATCTGCTTCGCCGATAATCACTTCTGCGGCTTGGATACCCACGATCGGCATGTCCACACAATTGCCTACTACACCCGGATTGCCAAATACTTCACGACCATCAAAAAGATTGCCTGAGCTAGTGATGGCACGTTGCCAATTGCTCCCGACATTGTTGTTACTATCTGGATTGCAAAGTACAAGGGAAGGTCCGCGACCATCAGGGGTGGTGGTCCAAGGGGCTGCATCATCATAGAAAACAGAGTCTACGACCATCCCTGCGGTGTCTTTAAGCGTGATGGATTCACCACTATTGTTGAGTGAACCGACCCAGTTGAAAGCGGTTACGCCCCAAAAGGCTTGCAAAGTGGTTGAATCATCTGAGATCAATACAAATTCTCCGGGCGCCAAGACATAAGAGGGGAAGGTGAAGCTGACGGCGTCATCGATGCTATATCCGGTAAGATCGATAGAGTCAGAAGTGTTGTTAAAAAGCTCGATGTATTCAAGATCAGTACCGGGTGAGTTGTACATGATCTCTGTGATAACGACATCCATTGGACTTGGGCCACTAATGATTGGACAAGGAATCGTATCGTAGGTGCCATAGGGATAGGGTTGTGGAGCGCTACTATTCATCGTAGTACCAACAAAGTTGTCGATAGGGGCGATTGTCCAGTTTGCAAGCACAAAAGTAGCGGAATCAGGACCTGTGGCACATTCACGTGCAGCCCAACTATCATTGTATTCCCAGGCTTCTCCTGTACCATCTACATTGATGTCTCCATAGACATCGATGACTACGCCATTTTCAAAAACTTCAAAAGCATCATCTCCATTGAAATTATGCGCAGCACCACTCGGGTCATAAAAATTGGCATCGAAGCCAAAGAAATCTCTAAAGGTTGCAGAATCACGGGTTACGTATAAGCGATCACCTTGCGTTGCAGAAGCTGCTGGGAAAGCCCACTCTACGCTATCGCTACCACCGCCATTATTGGCGCCTCCGAGGCCGTAAATGCTCAAATCGGCAATATCTTCAAGTACATAATACTCGGTAGATTTGACATCGGCATTGGCGTGAATAACGCCCACTAAGACCAAAGCAGGAGCATCACTGTTATTCACGACACCCGCTACCGGATAAGGTTGAGGAGCAGTAGCATTAGAAGTGGTGCCTACATAATTGCCTAAGCTGCTAAACGTCCAATTGGCCAGGACAAAAGTGGCGGAATCAGGGCCAGTACCATCTATTCTATGGGCCCAGCCATCTGTATACTCCCAAGGCTCGCCAGTACCATCTAGGAGAGTATCTCCAAATATTTCGGTGAGTGAGCCGTTTTTGAATACTTCTATCCCATCATCTCCATTGAAATTGTGGACATCTCCACTGGGATCATAATAATCGGCGTCGAAACCAAAGAAAGTGTTAAATGCAGCCGAATCTCTCGCTACATAAATACGGTCTCCGGCAGTAGCTGCCATGGCTGGAAAAGACCACTCTACACTGTCTGAGCCACCTCCATTATTGGTGGTGCCTACCCCATAAATACTGAGGTCCGGGATATCATTGAGGACTTCATACTCAGTAGCTTTGACAGTCGTACTCGCATAAATGACTCCTTTGAGGATGAGATCAATGCTGCCGATACCGCCACCACCACTGCCACCAGATGGCATATAAGCCGCTAATGGGTAAGGAGCAGTAGCACTTGCATTGCTGGTGGTGCCATCAAAAACATTGAGTGGGCCATGAGTCCAATTGCCTGGGACAAAAGTAGTCCCGTCGGGGCCTGTGGCATTTACGCGCTTGACCCAGCTATCGAGATACTCCCAAGGAGTACCAGTGCCATCAAGATTGATGTCTCCAAAGATATCGACCACGAGGCCGTTTTCGAATAGTTCGAACGCATCATCTCCATTGAAATTACAGGCAGCACCACCATCTTGATAGTCGGCGCCAAAACCCATGAAACTGCGAAATGCGGCTGTGTCATTGGCAACATAAATCGTCGATCCTGCGGTTGCTGGGTCGGCAGGGAAGGTCCATTCTTGACCATCGGTACCACCGCCATTGTTGGCGCTACCTAGGCCAAATATGCTCAGGTCGGGGATATCATTAACAACATATAGTTCGGCGAATTTGGGCGTTCCGCTAAGCGGTCCATCCAAAAGTCCGACCACGATCAGATCAGTGCCAGCTTGTGGCTTTGCGTAGGTACGATGGGGGAGGGCAAAGGCCATTATCCCCAGCAGCAGTGTAGCTCGCAAAAAGTAGTAGTAGTCCACTCTTTTCATAAGGAAAATTTTGAATTGGTTAAGGTTGGGTATCTGATCCTATCCATTCTTGCGGAAAGGAAAATGGATCAAACCCCCAGATATAGGGTAGTAGAAAGTATACGATCAAGGTCAATAGGATAATCGAAATCAGGTTTAGCCTGATGCCTGTTTTGGCCATGTCAAATACACTCAGATAGCCTGAGCCAAAGACGACGGCATTGGGAGGCGTTGCCACGGGTAGCATAAAGGCACAAGAGGCCGCGACCGTAGCGCCAACCATCAAGATAAATGGATGCACATCGATCACTAAGGCCAGTGGTGCAAGAATCGGCAATAGCATCGCAGTCGTGGCGAGATTGGAAGTAATCTCGGTGAGGAAATTGACGCCAGCAATCAAGACCAACAGCAATAATATCAGCGATACGCCATCCAGTAGCGTCATTTGTGATCCGATCCACTCTGCTAAGCCTGAGATTTTGAAACCTTGAGCCAAGGCCAAGCCCCCGCCAAAGAGTAAGAGTATGCCCCAAGGCAGTTTGACGGCTTCTTTCCAGGTGAGGATGGGGCGATTTTCGGCTTTGGATGCGGGTAGTAAAAATAATGAAACCCCAGCGATGACAGCGATAATGGTGTCATCTAAGGCTGGCATAAATTGATTTAGCACATAAGAGCGAATGATCCATGCCACCGCCGTTATGATAAAGACCACCATTACGACCTTTTCCTCAAAACCCATTTTGCCCAAAGCTTTGATTTGCTTTTGGATTTCGGCTTTGCCACCAGGAAATGATTTGAAGGGAAATTTGAAAGCAAAACTAGTCAGATACTTCCAAGACAATATGAGTAAGAGGATCGAGATCGGTAAACCAAAAATGATCCATTGCGAAAAGGTGATTTCAAAGCCATAGAGTTCTTGTACAATCCCTGCCAAGACAAGATTGGGCGGGGTGCCAATAAGCGTCGCCATACCTCCAATCGAAGCACTATAAGCAATCGCTAACATGAGCGCTTTGCCAAAGCTTAAGTTCTCGTTTTCGACAGTAGCGGGATTATCCTTGAGTTGGGACACTATTGCCATGCCGATCGGCAACATCATCACTGCCGTCGCAGTATTGGAAATCCACATGGACAAGAAAGCTGTCGCCACCATGAAGCCCAAGATGATCTGCTTGATATCCGTCCCAATAAAATTGATAATACTGAGCGCAATTCGTCGATGTAGATTCCAGCGTTCGATGGCAATCGCCAAAATAAAACCGCCGATATAAAGAAAGATATAGCGATGCCCAAAGGAGGAAGTGGTCTCTGCTAGACTAAGCCCTCCCGTCAGTGGAAAAAGAATGATCGGCAATAATGAGGTTACTGCGATTGGAATCGCTTCGGTAATCCACCAAGCGGCAATCCAAAGCGTACTGGCCAAAATTGCATTGGCCTCAGTGCTCATACCTTCCGCTTGGAAAAATAGTAGCGTGCCGATAAAGAGTAATGGACCTAAGATTAGGCCAAACATTTGTGATCTGGAACGCATCGGTTGATCTGCAGTCATATTAGTTTTGGCTATCCCATTTTTGAATGATTTCAGCCGCTACCTTTTGACAAAAGAGCGCATCATTTGCTGATTGGATATTGATGTATAACTTCTCCCCATTGTGATCTTTGCTGATCAATCTATGAGGTAGGCCAATCGGGCTTTGTCCTGTCAGTATTCCATAAAACACACAAGCACTTAAATAGGTGCCAGTCGGAGAAGGATGACTTCCATCAGGATCATATAAATCTAGATCAGGCCGCAGACTACGGGATCTTTCCCATGCCGGACCGACTGGGATAATCTTGGCATCGATCATTTTAGCGAGCTTGGAATAGCCTTCGGTGATGGGGGCTTGCATATATGGGTCCCATTCGCGGGCCCAAGTGAGATAAACATAAGCCTCTGCCCCAGAGTTGTGGATGATATCAGCCCATAGCTTACCGTAATGCAGCAAACTATCAGGATGGTTGATGGCTTGGAGACTATGATCTTGCAGGACGACTGCGTCGAACGCTCCTTTTTGGATGAGGTCTAGGGTGTGTAGGTCTTTTTCTCCTCGCCAGTGTTGGCCTAGACTGACGCCTCCTGCGGTGGATTGTTGGGCATGTAAATCGACCTCTTGGTCCTCAGCCATCGTCATGACGGAGAGAGGCAAGTTCCAAAAGTAGGTATAGCTATTGCCTACGAACAATACTTTCTGAGGTGGATTGGAAGCTTGTGGTACAAAGCCAAATACCCAAATCAAGGCGATGAAGCCTAGGCTCTTTGTGAGAAAATTCATGTAGTAGTCCTAAATGGTAAAGCCAAAGTCGGTAGTAACGACTTCTAATATTATGGCTTTTTACGTAGATTATTAGCTAGCTTTAAACGATTTTACACCTTTTTACACCGCATCATAGATTGCAATGCCGGCTTCACTCAAAGAAAATTTTATTGCCAAGCTAGAAGACCGATATGGGGCTTGGAATGAGATTCGATCTAAATTTGGTGCGACATCTTTTGGGGTTATTTCTCGGGATTTGAGCATCAGTGCGAGCCAGTTTTCTAAACTGATCTCTGGAACTGCTACCGAAGGTATGTATCAACGCTCTATCGAAAACATAGATCGTTTGATCGAAGAGATTCGGATCAAAGAAGAATTGGGCGAGATCAAAACCGAAAATGCCCAGCTCCAAGCTAATCTAAGTTCTCTCCAGTCTGCCATCACACGATCAAAACTGTATTGGCTGGCAGCTGGTCTGATTGGGGCATTGGTATTGGGACTGATAGTGATGGCGTTCTGGGACAGAAAACCAAACTCGCGGCCTCCATTAGCTGATAATGCGCATCCCTTAGCCGCTTTTTTTGATCAAGATTTTCAAGCCAACTTCAATTCCCCCTATCTCGATTTATCCGAAGTGCAAGCTTATTGCCCCTGTAGTGCTTATGAAGGGGTCTGGGAGTTGGACAAAACCTATAAACTTCCCTTGCCCGGTAGTGGGAAGCCCGGACTTTATTATCTCTCTCGCTCTGCAGATGTGCGCATGAAATGTAGCCGCTATGACACCCTCAAAGTCGGCAAAGGCAGAGTATTGATGGGCTACGAATATTTGATCAATGAAATCTGGGTCGATAAAACGATGGCACCACTTTCTCCTCTCTACTTTGATAAGGGCAGCAAGCGATTTACCCAAGCGTTTGAAGACTTAAACTTTGATCAAGAACCTAATTTTGCCAAGGTCGCGACTATACATTCATTCTTCATCGACAAATTTGAGCTCTATGACGACTCTATCGTTCGCCGAGGCGAGCCTTACGGCAGATTTGCTACTGACATAGATGAGGCCTTAGCACAACAATATGAAGTCGATGTCAAATACATCCTAGAGCAAGTGGTCGGCAATCTTACGACTACCAACTGTGCTGCCGCGATCAATCCGTTTTGCGATCCCAACGATCTAAAGGCAGGACAAAGCAGCATCAATTTTGAGTGCCTCTACACCATTCGTTCTGAAAACATGGGCATCGGCGGTGGTTATCCTTACGAAAAGGGCTATCGTCTCCAAAAACAAGCCTATGCCGATAATCTTACCTGTGATTGTGCGGATTAGAAAGGCTTGAAATTCAAATTTGAAAATCCTGCTGTGTTGTTTTTTTTGAAGTAAACTTGCTTTTACCGCTTCGCGGAACGCTTGGCTTATTTTTAATTTGGATCTTCTCTATGAAAATTCAAAAGGTTTATCATTACCCGGCATCTATAAGATGAATTCAAATCAGCATGAAAAAGACATTACTTTTTTTAGTGTGCGTGGGTGTCTTGAGCACATTGATGGGGCAGAGAGAGGAGGCTTCATCTTTTACGATCGTCCCCACTTTTGGGGGCGAGGCTGTGAGCTTAGAACAAGCATATGCCTTTGCCGGTGATAGCGTAAGTTTTAGTAAACTACGCTTCTATATTAGTGCCGTTTCGCTATGGCAGGAAGGCAAAGAAGTCTGGGCCGAAAAAAAGAGTTACCATCTAATCGACCTCGCTGAGCCTGCGAGTATGAATTTAGCGCTGAAAAAGGGCCTAGCGTTCGACGAAGTCCGCTTTCAACTCGGAATCGATAGTATAACCAATGTTTCAGGCGCGATGGGAGGTGATCTCGATCCTACCAAAGGCATGTACTGGAGCTGGAATACTGGCTATATCAACTTCAAACTGGAAGGCAAAAGCGCCTTGGCTGGGATTCCCAATCATGATTTTATTTATCATCTGGGCGGATATTTGCCGCCTTACCCAAGTGTGCAATGGGTGAAACTTCCCTGTAGTCCCGCGAAAGAGCAGCTTATTCAGTTCGATTTAAGCTCGTTTTTGCAAGCGGCAGATATCGGTAATCAGCCACGTTTGATGTCGCCAGGAGAACCAGCGGCCAAGCTTTCAGCAATTGCGGCCTCCCTCTTCAAAATGATAGACGATGAATAAGTGGATCGGGTTAGCGGCGTCATTGCTTGGGATACTCTGTCTAGCGGCAGGCTTAGCTAGCCAGCGAGACTATTTTGAATTGAAATATCCTGCTGATTGGCCAGAACCTCAATATGACTTCACCCAAAATCCCTTGAGTAGGGAAGGCGTTGCCTTGGGGCGGATGCTGTTTTATGATCCGGTTTTGTCGCGCGATAGTATGATTTCTTGTTCGAGCTGCCATCTTTCTTATACTGCATTTACACATGTCGATCATCCTTTGAGTCATGGGATCGAGGACCGTATCGGAACACGAAATTCCCCTTCTTTGATGAACCTCGCTTGGGGCAAAAGCTTCATGTGGGATGGAGCTGCCAATCATTTAGATATGCAGGCGATGGCTCCTATCGCGCATGAGACTGAGATGGATAGTGATATTGCCACTGTCGTGGAACGCTTACAAACGAAGCCGAATTATCGCCAAGCTTTTTATGCAGCCTTTGATGATAGTACGATCACGGGCGAGCATTTGCTCAAAGCTTTGGCCCAATTTCAATTGACATTCGTCTCTGCCAATAGCAAATATGATCAAGTCAAGCGTCAAGCACCCGGCATAGCGTTCTCCGAACAGGAGCAAAAAGGGTATATGCTATACAAATCCAATTGTGCGACTTGTCATCAAGAACCCCTCTTCACCAATGGCGACTTTGCGAACAATGGCTTACCAATGGATAGTTTGCTCAAAGACCATGGTCGCATGAATATCAGTCTTGATCCAACCGACGATCGTAAATTCAAAGTTCCTACCCTCCGCAATCTCAAATTTTCGCATCCCTATATGCACGATGGACGCTTTGAAAAGCTATCGCAAGTGCTCAATCATTATGTCAAAGGCATCGAACAGAGCGAAACCTTGGCAGGCGAACTGAGAGCAGGTGTAAGCCTAACTGATCATGAAAAGGTCGATTTGACTGCTTTCCTATTGACCTTGACTGACAAAGAGTTTGTGTTCAATCGCGACTACGCATATCCACGTTAATACCAGTTTTTTATAAAATCACCATTCTTAGCTCAAGGCTTCGTTGGAATCAATGTCCACGAATCCTAATATAGAGTTATGGTTCCTATCATAGATATCTCAGCTCTCCGTAAGACTCATTCCGATCGTCAGTTTGTGGCTCAAGCATTACATGGCGCTTGCACTGAGTTTGGCTTCTTTTATATCACGGGTCATGGCGTCTCTGAAAGATTACAAAACCAATTGGAGGAACTTAGCCATCAATTCTTTGCCCTGCCGGAAACTGAAAAATTGCAGATCCGGATGGCCCTTGGAGGGAGAGCATGGCGCGGTTTCTTCCCAGTAGGGGATGAACTGACCTCCGGCAAACCAGATCAAAAGGAAGGTCTCTATTTTGGGACTGAATTAGGGCCAGAGGATAGGCGCGTTCGGCAAGGCCTTTTGTTGCATGGTGCTAATCTGTTTCCAGCCCAAATACCGGCATTACGAAAGGTGATATTGGATTATATGGCGGCGATGAAGGATTTGGGCCACCTGCTGATGCAGGGGATTGCTTTGAGTTTAGGATTAGAGGAGGATTATTTTCGTCAGCATTTTACGCAAGATCCGCTTTGCCTTTTTCGTGTTTTTCATTACCCCTCAGTCGGGGAACGCTCCGTCGAATCGCCCGCTTGGGGCGTGGGAGAACATACGGATTACGGTTTATTGACCATCCTTAAACAAGACGCCGTCGGAGGATTGCAGATCAAATCTCAAGATCAATGGCTCGATGCGCCCGTAGTACCGGGAGCTTTTGTCTGTAATATTGGTGATATGCTCGACCGCATGACGGGAGGCTATTATTGTTCGACTCCACATCGGGTCTTGAACCAATCTGGTAAAGACCGCTATTCCTTTCCCTTTTTCTTTGATCCCAGTTTTGACGCTGAGATCAAGGCAGTGCCGATAGACCGAGCCCTTGGACAGCGGCCAAAACGCTGGGACGGAGCTGATTTAGACGCTTTTGAAGGTACTTATGGAGATTATGTTATTGGTAAGGTGGGGAAAGTGTTTCCTGAATTGTGAAGTGGTGGTTGTCCGAAGTCTGGAGTCCGTAGTTTTTGAGTATTCTTAAATACGCGTAAATTAAACGTTCCGCGCAGCGGTGAGAAATAAATTTCGCCAATCGTAAAGGCGCAAGATTTTGCGCCTCTGTGGCATGCAATCCGTACGGCAATGAACCCAAACGTTCCGCGCAGCGGTGAGAAAGCGACTCATTGGGAAGTACTGATTGGGAAATACTGATTGGGAAGTATGGGATTTCTCCTCGCTTGCGCTCGTTCGAAAGGGCGCGTTCCGCGCAGCGGGCAAAAAATAAAATAGACATGAAAGAAACCTACATCCACGCTACCCAAGAATCTGGTAAAGCCTTTGTCCAACAACAAATCAAAGGCGAAGTGGTGATGCTCAACTTGCTCAAATACAGAGAAGTAGCAGATTATACGGCCTCACCAGAGCTAGCACCTTCAGAAGCGATTTCAGGCGAGGAAGCCTATCGGCATTATATGAAGCATACCACTCCATTGATCCAAAAAGCGGGTAGCTCGGTGATTTATGCAGGCAAAGTGAGCGCTCCATTGATTGGTCCCCTTGATGAAGATTGGGATTTGATGCTCTTGGTGAAACATAAGAGTGTAGAGGCATTTTTGGCTTTTGCGAGCGATCCTGAATATCTCAAAACAGCCGGACATCGTACCGCAGCCCTCGCGGATTCACGTTTGATACCGATTGTAGCGAATAAATAAGACGTTTTTTTTCAAAGCTAGCAGATAGGCTTTATCTTAATATACTGCAATTGAAATTGACCGAATAAACTACCACAAAACATGCAAATTATTGAATCTCCTGACGTATATGATGCCATCATCGTGGGATCAGGCGCAGGTGGAGGCATGGCCGCTAATCAGCTCGCTGAGGCAGGCCTGAGAGTCGCAGTCGTTGAAGCGGGTTCCTTTTTTGATCCCAAGGACCCCAAGACTATGACTCAGCTAAAATATCCTTGGGAATCTCCTCGTCGTGGGGCTAGTGTAACACGTGCCTTTGGCGATTATGACCAATCTTGGGGTGATTGGGAAGTCGAAGGTGAACCTTATACCCAAGGTGAAAATACCGATTTCAGATGGTGGCGTTCCCGTATGCTAGGAGGACGTACCAACCACTGGGGACGTATTTCTTTGCGCTTTGGACCAACAGACTTCAAGCATAAAGATGTCGATGGCTATGGCGAAAACTGGCCTATCGGCTATGATGATGTTAAGCCCTACTATGATAAGTTGGACAAAATGATCGGGGTTTTTGGCTCGAAAGAAGGCCGTTATAATGATCCTGATGGGTACTTTTTGCCAGCACCCAAGCCGCGTTTACATGAGTTGTACTACATCAAGGGAGCTCGTAAGGCAGGAGTTGATGTGATTCCTTCGCGTCTTTCGATCCTCACCAAAAAGCTCAATAATGAACGTGGAGTTTGTTTTTACTGTAGCCAGTGTGGGCGTTCTTGCAATCAATATGCAGACTTCTCGGCTGGCTCTTGTCTGATCTTCCCGGCTCAGAAAAACGGTGGAAAACTAGAACTATACACCGATTGTATGGTTCGTGAAGTTACTACCGATGCTGAAGGACGCGCGACAGGCGTCTCTTATATCAATAAAAAAGATCGTCGCGAATATCAACTCCGCGGCAAAGTAGTAATACTGGGAGCTTCGGCTTGTAGCTCAGCGCGTATCCTGCTCAACTCAAAGAGTAGCCAACACCCCAACGGTCTTGGCAATAGCAGTGATGTGGTGGGACGTTATGTGCATGATTCAACTGGTGCTAGCCGCTCGGCTTTCGTACCGCAAATGATGAATCGCAAGACCTACAATGAAGATGGAGTAGGGGGAATGCATATTTATTCGCCTTGGTGGCTTGATAATAAAAATCTAGACTTCCCGCGTGGTTATCACCTTGAAATTTGGGGTGGTATGGGTATGCCTTCTTATGGCTTTGGCTATAACATCTCTGCCATGAATAAGTACATCGGTGGCGATGTCGGCGGCTACGGTACTAAGCTACGTGAAGATGTAAAACGATTTTATGGCTCAGTAGTGGGAATCTCGGCGCGTGGGGAAAGTATCTCGCGTTACGAAAACCGTTGTGAGATTGATCCAGAAGTAGTCGATCAATTTGGTATCCCAGTCTTGAAGTTTCATTATCAGTGGAGTGATCTTGAACGCAAGCAGGCTCGCCATATGCAAGATACTTTTGAAGAGATCTTTCATGGTATGGACGCCACTTTATTGGGCGATAAGCCTGGCGCTGATAAAGACTATGGTTTGGCTAAACCGGGACAGATTATCCATGAAGTGGGGACTACCCGCATGGGTACTGATCCTAAGACTTCAGTTACCGATCCAATGCAGCGTTTGCACGACGTAGACAATGTGTTTATCGTAGATGCTGGCCCATTTGTGTCTCAGGCAGATAAAAACTGTACTTGGACTATCATGGCGCTCTCTATGAGAACGTCTGAATTCATCATCGATCAAGTCAAAAAACAAAACCTAAGCTAGTCATGGACAGAAGAGAATCACTCAAAACTTTGTTGATTGGCTCCCTGGCTGGAGCTAGTATGGGAGTTGCGGCATGTACGCCCGCTAGCAAAGAGGCCGAAGTCGCAGCGACTACCGCCAAAACCAAATATTATGGACGGACTCCTAAAGAGATCGAACATGATGAAAAGATTAAAGCCGAAATCTTTCTCAATGAGCACGAATTAGAAACGATAGCAGTCCTTTGTGATATCATTTTGCCTGCGACCGAAACCGCTGGTTCCGCCAATGATGCTAAGGTGCCTGAGTTTATCGAGTTTATCGTCAAAGATATCCCTTCGCACCAATTGCCGATCCGTGGTGGCTTGATGTGGATAGACCAAGAGTCGAATCGTCGTTTCAATAAGCTATTTAAAGCGGCTAGTAATGAGGAGCAAATCGCGATCATTGAAGATATTGCTTATCCTGACCCTGATGGCAAAAAGCCAGAGATGACTTACGGGATCAAGTTTTTTACTCGTATGCGCGACCTTACGGTAACGGCTTATTATACCACTAAGATGGGCTTTGATGATCTTGGCTATGTTGGCAATCGTGCCAATGTATGGGATGGAGTGCCTGCTGAGGTATTGGCTGAACACGATGTGGCCTATGATGATGAGTGGATCGCCAAATGTGTCGATCAAAGCAAGCGCAATGAAATCGCCCAGTGGGATGATCAAGGCAATTTGCTGACCTAGCAGTTTTTTGCGGGTCTTTATGCTTACCGCTTTGCGGAACGCTTAGCCAAAAAATAAGGTTGACAGGGTCTCAAACCCTGTCAACCTTTTTGTTTGATCCCGACCAAGCGTTCTGCGAAGTAGGGAAAAAAGCAAGACTAAGAACTCACCAAGTCCTAAACAATCATAAAGTCATCCTGAGCGTAGTCGAAGGGCCTTTGAAGTTTATCTCTTCTCCATTGGAGAACGCTAGAACCTTTTAAGATACTTCGGCAAGCTCAGCATGACAATTTGGTGAAGTGTTATACCTCCCAACCTTTGCGATAAGTCCGGCCGACAAATTGATTGGCTTGCTCAAGATTGGTGATGCGCATATTTTCGCCATCCCAAAGGAGCTTTTTACGGGCAAAGAACTCCATTTTGCCTTTGTCATTCTCTTTACGGAGCATATGACTTCTGATCGCTAGATTGCCCATCAAGACAGTTTCTGTCATCGGACCAGCGTAGTCAAAAGAGGAAGTCAATCCCTTATGCTCTCTGCTGCCAAAACCGGCCTTACAAGCATCTACCCATTTGCGTTGGTGACCATATTCTGGTTCGTCATTTTTCTCTACTTCTGGCCCAAAATCAGTAGTGCCATCATTGAGATAGAGCTTCGGCATGAGGGGAGAGCTATCATTGATATTGGTAGAGATAATGCCTTTCTCACCGATGATGAGTACACCATTGCTACCGCCTTTGCCACCGATATCATGATCCGCAGGGATGATGCCCGGATGTGAAGGCTTAATGCCGCCATCACTCCAAGTCATTTCGATAGGGGACTTGCTCTTTTTCGTGGCATCGAAGTGCAAAGTGATGAAAGAGGCTGGCGGACAACCCTCTGGATGATAGTCTGGGGTCCACATTTGAGTGAAGGTAGAGGCCACACTACATTCTGCGTCAGTAGGATATTTGAGTCCTAAAGTACGGAATGGGATATCAATCAAATGACAACCCACATCACCCAGTGCACCTGTACCATAATCCCACCAGCCACGCCAGTTGAAAGGATGCATATTGGGCGTAAAAGGCTTCAGTTGTGCTGGGCCTAACCATAGATCCCAATGGAAATCTTTGGGTTTGAGCGTTGCATCTGGCTGGGGCATGGCGCCTCCTTGTGGCCAAACGGGCCGATTGGTCCAAACTTGAACTTTGTGGACTTTACCGATAGCATCATCGTCGATCCACTTTTGGACCATATTGAGAAGCGGGTTTGAACCACCTTGATTGCCCATCTGGGTAACGATCTTTTTGTCTCTCGCCATTTCGGTGAGCAACCTTGCTTCCCGGATATTGTGAGTCATAGGCTTTTGCACATAAACGTGGATACCACGCTCCATGGCATATTTAGCCGCAGGACCATGCACATGGTCAGGAGTCGAAATCGTAACCGCATCTATATCCTTCATCTCGTCGAGCATGACGCGATAGTCTTTGAATAACTTCGCTTTAGGAAATTTTTCGACGGAACCTTTGGCAGAACCCGCAAAATCAACATCGCAAAGTGCCGCTACTCTTTCTCTGCCGTTGACGGAAGCATTTTTGATATCGCTACGGCCTTTACCACCTGCGCCGATAGCTGCGAGTACGAGTTGATCACTAGGTGAGGTATAGCCTACGCCGCCTAGCACATGCCTTGGTACAATAAATATAGAGGAAGCCATCGCTCCCTTTTTGATAAAATCTCTCCGAGACGTAGAAGGAGCCTCGTTTTTAGTTTTTTTCGCCATGAGTAGTCGTTTGAAAGTAGATAAGTATATAAGGTGCCAAAAAATAGGGTTTTTTGCACTATCCTACGTATGACAATCGATTCCAAATTCAAGGTTTAAGCGTTCGGCACGGCCGCCCATAGGGAATATCCAATAAGCAATTTCAATGTCCAATAACTATTAGGGTAGACGCATTAAAATACAGTGCTAGCATTTTGACTCTTTGAACATCCCCTGCATCCCTTCAAAGGTACGCGCGCTAGGCCGGAAAGGGGAAAAGGCCTGGGCAAAAACCGCTTGGAAGAGGTTGCGGCCTGTGCGAGCGGAGATGTTCCATCGTCAAAAGGCATCGCAAATGCTCCTAGTAGGTTTGATGCGTTTAACCTAAATAACTATTTAGATCCTTCGATATTCTAGATTGGATTTCGACATTAGATATTGCTTTTCCCGCTTCGCGGAACGCAAGAAAACGTAAAAACGCAGAGAGGGTCCTAAACATGATGCTTAGAACCCTCTCTGCCTTAAAAGAAAACCTATCCCAAGGCGGACGCTTTTTCGGGATCTTGTTGGCTGGCTTCATAGTAGCCCAGCTCATTGAACAAACCTTTGACAAAGCCATGGGTGATGTGTGCTTTATCAGCATAAAATGGATCTGACATCAAGAGATGATGGAGCTTAGGGAGATTGTAATAAGGCACGCCAGGATATAAGTGATGCTCTAAGTGATAGCTCACCTGGTGAGGGGCGAAGAAAAAGCGTTCCACAGGGTGGGCAATGATGGAGCGGGTAGAAGTCAAAAGGTGATCGTATGATAACTCGCCAAAATGCTCAGCCACGCTTCGGATATACTGAAACATAAAAAAGGTGGAAAACACAGGCACTAGCCAAAAAACCAAATAGGCCCACCATAAGCCCGTGATGCTAAGCCCGCCAAGCAATATCCCATAAAATAATAGCAGGGGTATTCTCGAATGAAAAGATTTGTTCGCTGGCTGCTTATGCTTTTTCTGGCGACCAATAATCCAAATGGCATCCTTGACCCCTTTGATGAGAAATAAGTATGAAAGTAGCGTGAGCAAAAACTCCCTTTTGGACTTCGGAAAGCTAAATTCTTTACGTCCAACTTTGGCAAACCAGTCAGGATCTTGCTCCGTATTGAGATGTTGATGATGCTTGAGGTGTTTATTGCGATAGGCTTGTATGCTCGAGAAGATCGGGTACATGCAGGTGAAATTGGTGATGAGGTCGTTCCATTTTCTATTTTTTAAAAAGCGAAAGTGAGCCGCGTCATGCATCAATATCGCAAGGGCATGGATGCGTGCCCCGATGATGATCACCGCCATCAAGTAGCTAAAAACCGTCAAGTAAAGCGTGGCCAAGTATGCTGTCCCAATGATAATCCCCCAATTGAGCAAAATAGCACCTATATGACGATAAGCTCGGGTTTGATAAAGTGGTTTTAAGGCACTTTTCTCAAAGGAACTATTGAGATCACGCGCATCAAAATGAGACATAGTAATTGTTGGCAAGGTGGAGGATATATGATTAATTATATATAATATTGCCTATAAGCAAAATTAGATGATCCTTCCAGCTACTAAGCGCTCCTAAATCGAAGTATGGGACTTATTAAAGCAGATTATTGAACAATTTTTTCTTCCTTTTGCGGTTGAGCTGCTTGTCTATGCACTTTTTGTTTACCTATATATCAGTAGGCTTGAGCCTGTCAGAGATCAGTTTTAGAAGTCTTTTTTGCCCGCTTTGACTTCTCCCTGCTTCGCAGAACGCTTGGACAGACAATAGCAAACAGTTGATATACCAGAGTTATATCAACTGTCTGTATCAATGAGACTAGCTTTTTTATTATGGGGGTTTGCTATCCTATCACGGCTGCTTTCTCACTACTTGCTTGACTGGCTTCATAATAGCATAGCTCATTGAAAAAACCTTTGATAAATCCTTGAGTGATATGGGCCTTTTCGGCGTAAAACGCATCTTGCATCAATAGGGCATGCAGCTTGGGCAAATTGTAATAAGGCACGCCGGGATATAGATGATGCTCCAAGTGAAAACTAACCTGATGAGGGGCGAAGAAAAAGCGTTCCACAGGGTGGGCAATGATGGAGCGGGTAGAAGTCAAAAGGTGATCGTATGACAACTCACCAAAATGCTCAGCCACGCTACGGATATACTGAAACATAAAGAAGGTCGAGAAATAAGGCACAATCCAAAAGAGGAGGTAATTGTACCAACCACCCGTTAAAGTCAAAATGGTGATCAATAATACATAAAAGCCGATCACTGGCATTTTGGCGGCTAAGCCTGTTTTGGTAGGTTTGTGTTGCTTCTTGATCCGACCAAATATCCAAAGCGCATCGCTCAAACCTTTGATGAGGAAGAAGTAGGAAAATAGCGTCAAGAAAAACTCCTTTTTACTTTTTGGGAAGGTGAAATCCTTGCGCCCTAACTTGGCAAACCAATCTGGATCGTCTTCAGTATTGAGGTTTTGATGATGTCTGAGATGATTGGTGCGATAAGCTTCGATGCTGGTGAAGATCGGATACATGCAAGTAAAATTGGTGATGAGATCATTCCACTTTTTGCTTTTGAGAAAGCGGAAGTGAGTCGCATCGTGCATCAAAATCGCCAAAGCATGGAGTCTCGCACCGATCACAATCACAGCCAAAAGGTAAGTAATGACAGTGAAGTAGAGTGTACACAAATAGGCCGCTGCAATCATAATTCCCCAATTGAGGACGATATCAAGCACGTGGCGGTATGACTCGGTTTTGTAAAGCGGTTTTAAAGCTTTTTTGTCGATCGTGATTTTGAGATCTCTGGCATCAAAACTAGACATGGCGTTTTCGGGCTAAGTGAATAATTGATTTATTCAAATGTCCTGCAAACCATCACCAGATAGTAGGGGGGAAATACCCGAATCAAATAATGGGGGTTTTACCCTATGTTTGACAAAAAACTACCCATCCATCTTAACATCAAAGCGGCTGTTACAACCGGAGGCGTTCAAACTGTTTTTCATAAAGCTTTGCTAGATTAGCGCAATATGGAATTAGCATACCAAAACATACTGAAGCAAATCCAACAAAGGATCGAGGTCGATGAGGAGGAGTTTACCCAATTCATTAAACTCTGTCGGCAAATCAGCTTGAAAAAGAAGGATGTTTGGCAAACTGCTGGACGAATTGGGCAGTCGATCGCTTTTGTCAATGAAGGTGTTTTGCGTCAGTATTATACGCGCGACGGGGTCGAAAAGACAGATGAATTTTATGGAGAAGGAGAGTTCGTCGGTAATTATGTGAGCTATTTGCGTCAGACTCCCTCTCGAATGGCGATTCAGGCTTTGAGTGATTGCCAACTTTTGGTGATAGACTTTGACTCTTTACAGCAACTTTATGAGGTCTCACCTTCGGTGGAACGCTTTGCCCGTTTGATTGCAGAGCAAAAACTTATTTCTCTCCATGAACGCACTGCGGGCTTTTTGTTGGACTCCCCCCAAGAACGCTACGATCAACTTTTGAAACACAAACCGGATATCCATGCGCGCGTACCCCTTTATCTTATTGCCCAGTATTTGGGGATACATCCTGAAAGCCTGAGTCGTATTCGCGGGCGTAAAAACCGATGAAACTAACCCAAGTCAAGGAAATTGATTGGATCAGCTGCGTACTTGCTCAAAACGAATAATTATGAAAACTTCACGCACCCTTTTCCTGATCGTTTCTAGTATGTTTGTCTGCATCGGATTACTTCATCTTTGGGTCCACTTCGCGGAACTCATTACTGTTGAATATGAAAGCGCGCTAAGTCCGATAGATCATTTAGTTTTGAATGGACAAAGCGCTCATATCTGGCTGCTTTGGCAAGGCTTTAGCTTTATGATGGGAATAGGATTGATTTTTATTGGACTCCTAAATTTTGGCTATCTGCTCGGGAAAAATGCAATGCAGAGCCCTCCATTAATGGTATTTGGGATCATGATCGCTTTCTTGGGATTTGTGATATTTAGCGGCTTCCGATACTTTGAAATGGTCCAAGTTTATGGCGGAATTTTGGGGATTATTCTCCTAAGTATTGCTGCATACAAAAAGAAATTTGCATAGACCAACTGCGATTTTTTAACTTCTTTTAAATCTTTACATTGCCCCGTATGAGCGTTCTGCGAAGCCGTGAAAACTCAATGTAACAAAGGCTATAGGCCATATCTTCAAACCTTATGACTCAAATCGGTATTTTTGCCCGTACTTTTTCCCGTCCAACTGTCCTCGAAGTCTTTCAAGCAGCCCAAAAGCAAGGCTTTCAGACCTTGCAGTATAATATGACTTGCTCGGGTTTGGAAGCTATGCCTGATGCGATTGATGCAATCCATATTACTGAGATTCAAGCCGCCCGTGAAGCTACTGGCTTGAGTATATCCGGCCTTTCGGCGACTTACAATATGCTGCATGCAGATAAGAGCGTTCGCGCAGCGGGCATCCGGAGGATCGCGATCATGGCGGAGCAAGCAAAAGCTATGGGTACCAATTTATTGACACTCTGTACGGGTAGTTACAATCTCGAAGATCAATGGGTCCATCATCCCGATAATAATACAGCAGCGGCTTGGGCAGACATGAGTCAAGAGATGGAGAAGCTAGTCGTCATTGCCGAACGCTTTGATCTATATCTCGGCGTTGAAATCGAACTCGGTAATGTGATCAATACCTCCGCCAAAGCTCAAAAACTGATCGAGCAAATGGGGGATCGTATCAAGATTCTCCTTGATCCCGCCAATCTTTTTGATGTCGCCCCTGCCGAACGCGTAAAATCGCTCATTACCGATGGATACGAACGCCTAGCGCCACATATCGCCCAACTACATGCCAAAGATCGTAGCCCAGAAGGTGCTTTTGTCGCGCCGGGTAGAGGAGTGGTGCCTTTTGATTTTTTTATGGAACAAGCCCATCAAGCAGGCGTAACCGCTCCTCTCGTCGCTCATGGTTTTCCTGAATCAGAGGTGGATTTTGCCAGTGAATATTTGCAACAGCTTTAAGATGAATCTCAATTATAGCGATCAGGGCGTTGGCCCTGCTCTCATCATGCAGCATGGCCTTGGCGGGCAACTTGCTCAAGCCGTCGAATTAGGCGCTGATCTCGGTGCTTATCGCCTGATTTGTATGGATGCTCGCGGTCATGGGCAGACGCCCTATTCGCTCGATCACCCCGCCAACTTCGATCAATATGTAGATGATCTCGTCGCGATTTTGGATCATTTGGAGATAGAAATGGCCATTATCGGAGGGGTTTCGATGGGGGCTGGTATCAGTATGAATATGGCGTTACGCTATCCCAGTCGTGTCAAAGCATTGTTGTTGATTCGTCCCGCTTGGCTAGATCAAGGTCGTCCTGAGAGTTTGGAGATCTTGCGAGTCTTAGCTGATTATCTCGATGAGCCAGATGGCAAGGCCCGCTTCGCGGAACGTTTGGACTTTCAAGCCCTCGCCCAAAGTCTCCCTAATGCTGCCGCTTCTCTCCTCGGCCAATTTGCCAATCGATTGCCGCATCGCTCAGACGTTCTCCGCAGGATAATAGATGATCGGCCCGTACATAATCTTGCTGATCTAAACAAAATCGAGCTGCCGAGTCTGATTATCGCCAGTGATGATGATCCATTGCACCCTTACCGCTTCGCGGAACGCATCCACGCATCTATCCCCCAGTCGCTTTTGCAGAAGGTAAGTTCTCGCTATCTTGATCATGATGCACATCTTCAAGAGGTGCGTCAACATCTGCGTGATTTTTTGGACAAAATATGATCTGCAATTATGAAACGACTACTGCTGACTCTACTCCCTTTACTACTATTTACAATGCTCAATGCCCAAGAATCTGAGTTGATCTCTCGATTAGAAGTCTTTGATATTGAGGCTGATACCCGCGAAGTGGTTTACGAAGCGCAGGATCATTTTGAGGCTCCCAATTGGTCCCCAGACAGTACTTATCTGCTGATCAATCAAGAGGGGAAGTTGTATCGCTATTATTTTGGCAGTGATCAGTTGAGCTTGCTCAATACCGACTTTGCGGACCGCTGTAACAATGATCATGGTCTTTCTCCAGACGGGCAACAGCTTGTCATCAGTCACAATGACCCAACCGTAGAAAGCGATATGGGTAGTTCGCGGATTTTCATTTTACCAGCTGAGGGCGGTACACCCAAACTGATTACACTTCTTGCTCCCTCTTATTGGCACGGCTGGTCGCCGAACGCTCAAACTTTGGCTTACGTTGCCCATCGAAATGGAGACTATAACATCTACACCATCTCAGTAGATGGCGGAGAAGAAACCCAATTGACGGATTCACCGGGCTTGGACGACGGACCCGATTACTCAGCCGATGGCAAGCATATCTATTACAATTCCATGGCATCTGGCAAGATGGAACTATGGCGTATGGGCGCTGACGGTAGCGAACCTATCCAGCTAACAGATGACAAATATTCCAATTGGTTTCCGCATCCTTCGCCCGATGGACGCTATCTGGTATATATCGCCTATCGCAAAGATCAAGGCTCTCAGCACCCCCCGATGAAAAAGGTCATGCTCCGGCTCTACGATCTCGAAACCGGTAAAATCCGTACCCTCTGTAAGTTCGTCGGCGGTCAAGGTACCATCAATGTACCTTCTTGGTCGCCAGACGGCAAGCGTTTTGCCTTTGTGTCGTATGAGGCAGTGGACTAATTCCAGCTCAACTCCTTTCTCGTCTGCCAATAAGTTTCTGGCGCTTCGCGCAAGGCTCCCAAGCGTTCGGCAAGGCCGTCATCCCAAACGATATCAATAGCTTGTAGATTGGAGGCCAAATGCTCAACAGTTGCCGCTCCACTGAGGACAATACTGACCCAAGGCTGCGCCAAGATAGCCGCCAGTGCCAAAGCATCCATAGAAACGTTCCGCGCAGCGGCCTCCTCTCGTAATGGTGCGAGCGAAACCTGTGCATTACGATTCGTCAAGCGACCATTGGCGAGGGCTTCTTTGATGATCACGCCCATTCCGGCTGCATGGGCTTCTTGCAAGGCTGCTCCGGCTGAGGTTTCTAGGAGATTGTAAGTCGCCTGTACTGCATCAAATAAGGCAACACCATCGATTTTGATCTGCATCGCTGCGCGCAATACTTCGTTCTGATTACTACCACTGAGGGATAAGCCGATCAAAATGCCTTGGGACTTTAGCTCTGCTAAACGATTGAGTACATCACTATTGCTCAGAACGCCACTTTCGAGCGTGGCGGAGTGTATTTGATAAAGGTCTAAGTATGAACCCAAAGTCTCTTTTGTCTCCTCCCATTGACGATCCAGAACTGGTAGACTATGTTCTTTTACTTCATGCTTTTTAGCTTGAATTTGCCAATCAGCAGTATAGGTATAGCCCCACTTTGAGCCGACCATCATGCTATCGGGATCGAGAGGCGTTTGGCGCAGCCACTTACCCAAAAACAATTCGCCTTTGCCATAAGAACGTGCGGTATCAAAATAACGAATGCCACTTTCCCAAGCGTATTGCAGCACTTGATGGGCTTTTTGCTCCATGGCCTCGATCGCATAATTATGGTCTAGATCATCGGCATGACCCAAATTGATATAGCCGGGACGACCAAGCGCCGCCATGCCGAGGCCAATGCGGGTAGTATTGAGTTTGGACTGACCAAAAGGATGGAGAGTAAGCATAGGATACGATGGATTTTATTGAAGATATCCTTCTTTTTCTAAATGGAGCAACGAGATGGCAAAAGAATATGGCTTGAAATTCAGAAAGAGATGATTCTATTTCTCCCCCAACCCCCTCCAAAGGGGGATATCCCCCTTTGGAGGGGGTTGGGG
>JBGCFA010000135.1:0-5489 GCA_045106675.1 Bacteroidia bacterium | reverse complement strand
TAAATTTCAAGTTCGAAGGCAGCATGCTGGAGATGGAGGATCACATCCAGGAGATGGTCAATGAAATGGGCCTAAAAGCTACCTTGGCAGCACTTGAGATTTGCCGGAGAAATCTGGCGAGCAGCGGATAATGGTGCTATCCGTTTTATGTTTAGAACTAAGCACCAGCGCCGTAGATTAGGTGTATGGTGGAGAAACGAGGCCCCTGAAATAGGGCTTAATGTGACTGGTACTGCAACTTTTAATGGCGCATCAACGACTGTTAATACCGGTGTTGTTACTGACAATAATGAAAACGAAGTCGAAGATTTTGTAGAATGCACCAATGGTAATTGTGATCCTTCTAATGCCCAATTGAATGGAACACATGGAGGTGAGGGTGATGACAATGTAGATCGTACTTGTACAATTACTAATGTTACCCTTTATCCCTTATATTTCATTTAGCAGATCATGGTAAGAAAGAATCAAATATTTTTTTATTTCCTTCTCTGCTTGAGCCAGAGCACTCTCTTCGCTCAAGATAGTCACACCTTTATGCTTTGGGGCAATATTGATGGTGATCTCGAAATTGAAAATAGCCAAATCCCTGCTATCGATGTATCACTATATGGGGGGTTTGGATATTTTATTAGTCCGAGCTTCGTTACTGGCCTTGGGGGCAACTTTAACTTTGTACCTAAAACTTTTTTGCCTGAAAAGCGAGTGCAGCGTACGATCCAGTCAGGGGTAGGGGTGTGGGCTCGGTATTATTTACCACACCAAGAGACTGGACTCCGCTGGTACTTTGCCGCTAATCTGACCCCTCAGTTTGAACGAGTTTGGGGAACTATAGATCGTGAGGATTTCGAAAATCGTGCTTGGGTAGGCTATGCTGGAGGAGGTTTCGGTTTCAACATACCTCTTAAGCCTGCTTTATGGTTAGATTGTAATCTGCATTATCTGGAACCTATTAGCGATCCAGGCTTTGATGTAAATCGCCGACTGCGCTTGCGGATGGGGATCAATGGATTGTTAAGCCGATGGAAGTGAAACCATTATTATTCTTGGGAGGATTTTTCTTGCTATTTGTTTTTGGTGGGTGCGTCAGAGTCATCACGGGGATTATCCCTGAGACCGAAGCAAAGCTAGTACTATGGAGTGAAATCCGAGTAGGCGAATCCTTTGACGCTTATGTTTCGCAGACCTATGCACTCGAAACAGCCTTGCCAGACTCTATTGGGATAGTGAATGCTCAAGTAAGTATCTGGGAAGGGAGTCAGTTGATAGCGATGCTCAGGCATTTAGAGGGAGGTAAATATGTTGGACCCGATTCTGTTTTGGCCGAGGATAAGAAAACTTATCGAATAGAAGTAAGCGCTAGCGGTTTTGCTAATATCTCCGCAGAAACTGACCTAATGCCTCTTCAACCTCAAATTGCACAAATCTCTTGGCTCGATTCAGTCCTCTCTCCTGATCGCTTCAATCCTCAACTAAGTGCTGGCAATCTCAGCTTTAGACTAGAAACACAAAACGTTTATGGTTATCGTGTACAGCTGTTTTCGTACTTAAACGATCAACAAAAACTGACTGATACTTGGTTTTTAGATATCACCGAAGGGGGACCAAATCCTTGCGAAAAGATAGCGACTACGACGACGATCCTCAATACGACTACTTGCCCTGAATGGGCACTCGGAGTGCTTACTTCCGGCCCAGCCGAACGCTTTGGCCCCAATCTCGCCTTTGATTCTTTACGCCTTACTATTTTTCCGATCAGTGAGCCAGTTTATCAATACTTTCGCCAAGCAGACTCTCAGCCAGAAGGTCTGGACCGAGCGTTCTGGGAACCAGCGCCTCAATACTCCAACGTCCAAAATGGCTATGGACTCGTATGGCTGACTTATCCACGTAAGCTTACGATTGTTTTGAATTGAGCAGAGTTGAGCGTCTTTGCTTATTTTTGATCAAAAGCAGCAATCATGTCCAAAGTATTCCTCCAAGCCCAATGGCGCAATCTGATCATGGCCAACTACGAAATCGATCCAGAGGTACTGAAGCCCTACCTGCCTTATGGGACCGAATTGGATACTTGGCAAGGCCGGCATTATGTGAGTCTGGTTGGTTTTATGTTTGCGGATACCAAGGTCTTAGGCATGAAGATTCCGGGACATATACGCTTTGAGGAAGTTAATTTGCGCTTTTATGTCAAAAGAGGAGAAAAGAGAGGCGTTGTTTTTATCAAAGAAATCGTTCCGCGAATAGCGATCACCCTCGTCGCCAATACCTTATATAAGGAGCACTATGTGACCCGTCGGATGAATCACGAATGGGCCGAAGATCAAAATAGTCTGCGAGTCCGTTATGAGTGGAAAGAGAAAAGCGGCTGGAATTATATGCAAGTGGAGGCTGACGCAAAGGGTATCGATTTAGTGCCAGGCAGTGAAGAGGAGTTTATTACTGAGCATTTTTGGGGCTATACCCGCCTTGCGGAACGCCGTACTGGGGAATACGAAGTGGCTCATCCTGCTTGGGAAATCCATCCCGTACGTGATTTTAAGCTCAATTTAGACATTAGTGCAGTTTATGGGGAGGAGTTTGCCCCTAGTTTATCTCAGCCGCCCAAATCCGTCTTTTTAGCCAAAGGCTCAGAGATTAAAGTATTTCAAGGGGAAGGAATATAGCATAAACATATATCCATTAGCTAGGGTAAGTGGCTTATTGACCCATTTAATCTAGCCGTTAATACGTAAGCTATCGCAATTGCCGAGCAGAATATTGATTTTAGTGGTCAGATAGTTAATAACGATAAATAAGATATTCCGAAATTTGATATGACAAAAAGGGAACACATTTTGGTCACGGGAGTGGCAGGCTTTTTAGGTTCAAATCTTCTTAGCAAACTATTGGCAGAAGGCCATCAGGTGACAGGTATCGATAATTTGTCTATGGGACAGTTATCCAATATTGCCGCACATCTCGATAATCCAGACTTTACCTTCCTCGAAAAGGATATTGTCGTCGAAGGTACTTTTGATAACCTAAGCGATAACTTTGACAAGATTGTCCACCTCGCAGCTTTCAAGATTCCGCGTTATGGCAAAGCCGTAGATACACTACAAATCAATGCCAAGGGCTCTGAGTACGTACTCGAGTATGCGCGCAAATTGAATATTAAGTGTGTCTTAGCCTCTACTTCAGACGTTTATGGCATGAGTCCTGATTTGCCTTTTAAGGAGGATCAAAACCATGTGATTGGTAACTCTAAAGTGCCGCGTTGGGCTTATGCAGTTTCAAAATTGTTTGATGAGCATTTAGCACTGGCTTATATGGAAGCTTATGGCTTTCCTGTTGTATTACTACGCTTTTTTGGCTCCTACGGTCCTAATCAACACCTTTCATGGTGGGGTGGTCCTCAGTCGGTCTTCATCGAAAAGATCATGAAGGACGAAATAATTCCGATTCACGGTGATGGTACGCAGACGCGCACTTTTACTTATGTAGATGACACTGTGGCGGGCATTTATGCAGCTACGATCAAAGAAGAAGCTAATGGCGAGATATTCAACATTGGTGCTGATAAAGAAATAACCATCCTCGAACTAGCGCAACTCCTCAAGCGAGTGTCTGGTACGCCGGGTGAATTGAAATATGAATTGATCCCTTACGATCAAATCTCTAAAGGCCGCAAATACCAAGACGTCATGCGTCGTGTGCCTGATACAACTAAAGCACAGACGATGCTGGGTGTCAAAGCTCAGGTAGATGTCGAAGAAGGAATGCGTCGCACTTATGAGTGGCAGCGTAAAGTGATGGAAGAAACTCCTGCAGTATGAAAATAGCAGTAGTCGGCGGCGGATTTATGGGAATGGCCCTCAGCTTTAAGCTGGCGGGGCCTGGCAAAGAAATTACCCTCATTGAACGCAATGATCAATGGGGTGGTTTGGCCACTTATCATGACTATGAGGATTTTGATTGGGATCGCTTTTATCACGTGATCCTGCCTCAGGATCGCGATTTACTTGGGATTCTCCATGATCTTGGCCTCAAAGATGATTTGCGTTGGAAGCAAACTTTGACGGGTTACTATATCAATAATCGCACATATTCGATCAGTAGTTCATTAGAGTTTTTACTCTTCCCACCACTTGATCCAATCTCTAAGTTCCGTCTCGCCTTAACCATTTTGCGTGGTAGTAGGATCAATGACTGGCGCGAACTAGAAGACAAGACCGTAGAAGAGTGGCTTGTCAAGATGGGCGGCCGTAGTACCTTTGAAAAATTCTGGAAACCGCTATTACTAGCCAAATTAGGCGAAAACTATAAGCGCGTTTCAGCAGTATTTATCTGGACCTATATCAAGCGATTGTTTGCGGCCCGTGATTCTTCTGCTAAAAAGGAACAGATGGGCTATGTTGCTGGCGGCTATAAAGCGGTTTTTGAGCGACTTGAGTCAGAATTGACTCGCAAAGGAGTCGGTCTTTACAATAATACAAGCGTTGAGCATATTCGTCCTGCGGAGAACGGTGGGATCTTTCTCACTGCCAATGGAGAAGAGCAGCACTTTGATAAAGTGATCTTTACAAGCCCGAGCAGTGTCTTGGAGCAAGTCGCTGATCCTGCCTTGGTTTCTATCAAAGGAGATCATCGCAAGGTAGAGTATTTGGGAGTTGTTTGTCTGGTGCTTCGCACAACGCGCGAGTTGACCCCTTATTATGTAGTCAATATCTCTGACAGTAAGGTTCCGTTTACAGGTGTGATCGGGATGACTGCTTTAGTAGATCGAGAATATACTGCCGGCCAGCATTTGACCTACTTCCCAAAGTATGTGATCAATACTGATCCGCTGCTCCAGCAATCTGACGAAGAACTCAAAGAAACGTTCCTCGAAGGGGTAAAAGCAATGTACCCTGATCTAAAAGAGGAAGAGGTCATCGGTGTTCACCTCAATCGTGCCTTTAGGGTACAACCGCTGCAGGTGTTGAACTATGATCAAATCCGTCCTCGGACCAAGACATTGCATGAGGATTTTTATCTCCTCAATACTTCACAATTTATAAACGACACACTCAACAATGATTCGGTAGCACGACACGTAAACCGATTCATGGCCGAATTTGAACAGGAGTTTTCCGCGATGGAAGCGAGTTCATCTTTGGCATAGGACACATTTAAGGCAAATAAATGGGACAGACTAAGAAACCACTGGCGAGCCTCTCACTAGATCTTGACGACCAGTGGACCTATATGAAAACGCATGGCGATCCAGAGTGGGAGCAATATCCTTCTTATCTGAGCTATGCAGTACCGCGTATCCTCGATTTTTTAGACGAAAAAAAGACCAAGATTACCTTTTTTATCGTTGCTCAGGATGCGGCTTTTGAGCATAATCGCGAAGTCTTAGGCGACATCTCTCGGAGAGGCCACGAAATTGGCAATCACACTTTTCATCATGATCCTTGGCTGCATAAATACAGCGAAGAGGAGATCAACGATGAATTGGCGAGAGC
>JBGCFA010000134.1:0-15780 GCA_045106675.1 Bacteroidia bacterium | reverse complement strand
GAGACTTGATCGACCGAGCTTGCATAAAAATAAAAAAAACAATGCCAACAAGGAACAAAGCACTAAAGAACAGGGTGTATGAATTCCTCCCAGATTTCAATGGTGCAGAATCTCCATTAAGGATAAAACTACTCCAATAATAAGGGTGAGCATTTAAACCTTGTGCCTCAAACAGATAGGATTGGCGAGCCAATTGAAGGGCTTCGGACTTACTTTTACCTTGGGCAAGAGAAGCATAAAAATGTTTCATCAACTTGGCAGTAGACTGATCTTCGACTTTCCATAAACTCATCAATACAGCACGCACTCCCGCAATTCGAAAAGCACGCCCCAAACTAAAGACCCCTTCTCCTTGCTTAAATTTTCCAACCCCAGTCTCACAAGCACTTAAAACAACTAAGTCAGATTGAATAGAGAGACTCGAAATCTCAGCAGCATAAAGTGTCGCGGCCTCAATAGTGGTTTGCAAATCGGTCTGAAAGATCAAACGATCATATAGGAATCTAGTGGTATCTGATGCTGCATGCATCGCTAAGTGTAAAATACTATATGAATCGAATTCAGCGAGAAAGTTTGCTTTCGAGGCTTCATTCCCAATGAGAAACGCCCCATCCCAAAACTCATTTATAGCCGCTAATTCGTCTAGTGCATAGGGCAAATCCGTCATTAGTTCCGATGAATAAGAGGGCGCTAAAGCTAAGCAAGCCTTATGCTCATTCACCAAAATATCTTGGGTTTGATGGAAGTAGAAGTTTAAGGAATAAGCATAGCTGATCTGGTAGCTCAGAAACAGATAAGGCAATGATTGGTAATCTTTAGCGAGTGATGACGCTTTGAGTAGGGATTCAAAAGGCAAATAGGAAAGCGGGCCATCTGGTATCAATAATAAGAGTCCACTATCCTTAATATCTAGGCTATTCAATAATAGCTCAAAGAGTTTTTGCGAGTCATGAGAATAGCTTTGTAAAGCTGCATTAGTAAAAGCCATTGGATCGGGCATGGTTCTTATTTGGGCTAGAACTCTATTTAGGATCGGTTCAATACTCGCGGTAGGAGCAATCCGATGCAAACGCAAGGTATCGGGGCTTATTACAAAAGCATATAAATGCTCTTCTCCCCAAAAGTACTCGATGATATCCAGATTCTTAGACTTGGCGAGAGCCTGCCCTTCTACAATTTTATTTTGGGGAGATTGGTAATTGAGTCTAAAGTAAGCTGGATATTTTTGATTGAAGAGTGACATTAGACTGTCTAATTGAGTTTTTAGCGTATCTAATTGATTTAGGTGTCGGTTTGCCAAAGCCAAATCACCCTTTTCACTGGCTCGATGCCATTGTTCTTGCAGAAAATTGATTTTAAGTCTAAACCCTCGTTCTTGATCGGCCAAACTATCGGGTATGGGCCATTTACTTTTGACAGCTTGGTCATTGGTAGCTCTCAATAAACTAATGGCCTTGCTTTGTTCAAAAAACAAAAAAGCAGCTTCAAGATATTTAGGGTCATCATTTTGTTGAAGACATAGACGAACATTTTCGATCCCTTGTTCATATACCGCAAAAGCCCAGTCATACCAATATTCTCGTGAGTTGAGTTTAGCAAATTGAAATCTCATCTTCTCGACTAATGCCGCAGCCAATAAAGAGGTTTCTAGTGCCGAATTGAGATAGATTATTGAGGAATCTTTTTCGATTGCATAGAGTCTCAATGCGACGGCTTTGTCTCGTAAAGTCCTGAGTAAATTGGGGTATGAACTCACCTTGTCTAGGCGAGGATTGTCAAGATAATCAGTACTACGAAAGCCAGGAACTAGCGTATTGAGTGATTTTTGCAAATATGAGAGAGATCGTTCGGCAAGGCCGGCCTCCAAATATATCTCCCCGAGCATACGGTATTGCTTGGCGAGATTAGGATGGTAATCATGAAAGCTTTCAAGATTATGACTCAAGGCGAGTTCGAGATATGCTATCGCTTTGGGGGCATCTCCGGCCTCTCTGTAAGTGTGCCCAAGATTATGATAAGTTCTGGCGACCCCTTGGGGAACGCTCTTCTGTATTTGTTCTGCTTGATTAAGGTAATAAAAGGCAGAGTCCCACTGTGTCAATTCTGTAAAGACTAGGCCTAAGTTGTTGAAAAGATCGATTGAATCATGAGGGGAAGAGGCTTCATCTCGATTAAGAAAAGTACGGGCTTGAGAGAGATATGTCATCGCTCTCTTAAAGCGATTGGTTTTCAAATAGACCGTAGCGATGTTATTATAAATTTGGTAATTCTGCCGGTCGCTTATAGCATCATTTTGCTGGGTTAATACTAAAGCTTCCTGAAAATACTGCATCGCCGATTGAAAGTCGCCCATACGAAAATATAAGATCCCGACATTATTATTTTCGGTGGCTAAACTCGAGGATTCAGGATTGTTTTCAGATGCTATTTGCAGTCCAAGTAAGGAAGTTTCTAAGCCAAGTTGGTATTCTCCTAAAGCCTCATGACAAGCTCCTTTGAGATTATAGAATGTGGATAGATAATCGTATTTCTCAGCAAATTTATTTTGCAGCAAAGGGGCGATAAGGGAGAGTATTTTTTTCATTTTTGAAAATTCCCTTAAGTGATAATAACATGAAATAGTAGCAATGCCAGCATCTAGGGTAGGAATTAGTTCATCCAGTTCAAGATGCGCATACATTACTTGGCCAAAGTAAAATGCGGCACTGTCTAGCTGTCCTTGGTCAAAAAACGCATAGGCATTTTCTAAGTAGCGATCTACAGCCTTTGAAACATGGGGAGTCTGGGCTTTGGTGATGGGGATAAAACCAACGACCAAAGCCCAGACAAAAATTTGTCGTAGCATCTTGACTTAAATTAGTCTGGATAAATGCAGTGAGTTGCTACATTTATCCAGACATAGTTTACAACTAATCTTATTCATTAGGAGAATAAGGTACTGAAGCATAAAAACTTCCCTCCAAGATTCCATCACCATAGAAACTTGCATCATCTCCACTCAAAACCATACGAATTCCAATAATATTGTCAAAATCGTCTCCAGGCAGACTAAGGTCCAAAATTTGATTCTGAAATGGAATCGAATTGCTATCCATAGGGCTACCTAGTATAGGCGAATCAGGATCACTTTCATTGATCGCACTAAACTTAGTGATCGTCTTAGCTAACCCACCATTTGAATCATTTTGGAGACTGACATAAATTTCAATCTTCATATTTTGAATGGCAGTATTTCCGGGATATACATCATCCACAGAAGGCGTAAAAACCATTTCAAAATCAAGATGTGGATCACCTAAGACCACATTGGTAATCGTTACTTTGAATTTAGAAGGCGGTCTATTTTCAAGATCTTGATTGCCCTCGGCCTTGGCTTGGGCTGAGTAACTGTTTAGATGTTCCGAAACGAAGGTTTCAAAGTTTTGGGCGTTTTCCATGTTAATAATGAGTAAGGGTTCAAATAAAAAAGACTGTTCGTGTTTATTAGCAAATGGCCCTCAATTATTACTAATCAATGAATAATTAATATCGCCATAATTTCTCGCATTTCATAACACACTAAACCCATTTTTACGCAATGGAGGCTGTAGTAGCAGCTAAGGTTGCTGTTTTAGCGTTCGACAAGGCCGATAAAAGTAATTCTTCCAAACTCAGTCCCGCACTATTTGCCACCACATCTTGTAGTCTTTTCAAAAATTCTCCCTCCTCAGGGTTAATTGCTTGAGCGACTTTGATCAGACGTATAAGATTGGAGACGTCGGAATCGCTGATTTTGCGCCCGAGGGCTTCATGGCTGCTCACAGTGCCTCCGATCAAACTCATAAGCGTCAACAAACTAGTCCGCCAACCATCTCGGTCTAATAAAGTGTTTTGGAGGAGTTCGGCTTTTTGGCCAAGGACGAGATAAAGTGAATTGGGAGTACTTCCCGCTTCAAGAATTACTTGCATTTCATCATAAATTCCATCGAAAAGACTAACGAATTCCGGAGAATGAGGATAACGGATTTGTTCAGGTAAAGCTAATGTAGTAGTGTTTCCCCCACTCATCGCGAGTTCCACAAGCAAATCAGGTAAACCTCCAGCTAGAACATCAAGCTGCAAATTCGCCATGATGGGATTGATATTGGTGCCAATACCATTGTCTGGAATACCTGTATCTCCTGCTTTATGTAAGCCAACAATAACGGAGTTATCATCATATCTCAAGTATAAAGAACCAGAATCTCCCCCTTGCGAAAAATCAGCACCATCTCCATCGACATAAATGTCATGATTATTACCAGTCAAAATTGATGATGAATAATCTACCTTTTTAATGATGCCACAGGTGCGTCCAGTTGTACGTCCTACTTTCGTGATCTTCATACTCACTTTGGGCTCACCGATGGTAAACGCCGTAGGCTTGATACAGGCAATACCAGCCTTTACATATGAGTCTTTATCGACACTGGCGATAGCAGCATCTAATTCCGGCCCAGCCGAACGAACTAATTCCCCGATTAGATCTCCCGGAAGTTTACCACCATCATAAGTTCCCGGTTGAACAATTTTTCGCTCAGTACCATTGACTAATACATGATCATTGGAGAGTAAGACAATGCGTTTTCCTACTTTATCAAAAAACCATCCTCCCAATGTTCCCGCAGTAATATTGACATTCCCCACACTATAGCCTCCTTGGACCGGACGCTTACGTTCTTTGAGGTCTTCGTTACATTTCTCACAATCTAATTCTAATTCAGGATGCCCTGCAATTTGCACATCTAATCTCACAATGATCGCACTTCCATCTGACTCATCAGCCAAGCTGATGAAGCTTGGAATGATTTCTTCGCCAGCTAATTTAGCAGCAGCTTTCTTTTCCAAAACATCAAGAATAAGCGACATCTCTTGAGTTTTTACTCCGCTTTTTTCAGCATAGCCAATCCCAATTCCCACCAAATCGTCAAAGCTTTTGAGCGATTCATCATAGCGTGCTCTTACTTGTCTCACTTGACTCATCACTCGATCATAATCCTCATCTGTCTCAACAAGAAGAGAAGCCCTTGCAGGAATCTCACTTACCTTCCAATTGCTTCCTTGTCTGCTTACATTGACATGCCAAGGACGAGGATCACCCTCAAATTGCAGCACGATATGAGGATAGCTAGCTTGGCGAACGCCCGAAAGTATTGTGATTGCATCACTTCCCGTAGCAAGTGCTTCTTTTAAAGCCGCACCTTCGGAACCAGCTTTGGCCTTTTTGGCACTTAAGAGTAAAGTCGTGATTAGACTTTTGGTAAAATGCTCAGAAACGTTTTCAGTCTCTTTTCCAGTACGAAACGAAAGCTTATTGTTAGGGTATAGGTTTCCCTTTACAGACTGGTTGTTATTCCAGCCCTCGGCAAAATTAAATGACATGGCTTTTATGATTTAGATTGTTTTATGCGTTTGGCTCGCCAGCATAGATCAAATAGTTGACATAGATGTTTTTGGGACGGGTTTCTTTTCCTTTGACTTCTGTTCCTTGACCATCAAAAAGTTTAGTGGTATTTGTACTTGCTTCCTTCACGTTTCCTGCTTCCGCATTGACTTGCCCTTGTACCGTTCCTACTGCTGGATAATGCGTATACTCATGTTCATGCATCTCTACGGAGAAATTTTGAGTAGAGCCGACTCCATTTTCCGAGCCATTGGTCGCTTGGGTCCGCTTATCCTCGGGTTCGGGAGGATCAGCCAAGCCAGGGTCTTCCTCAGCCGTCAAAGCTACCCCTCTCAAAAAATAACCGCGATAATTAGGAATCATAAATTTGCCAGAATCCTTACTACCACCATAAGTATATCCGATCACATTGAAAAGGGTCGAAAATTGGGATTGATTTAGCATAGAACCATCACACAATATCCATCCTGTATTATTATTGGCAAGCGGACCAAAACGATCTTTCAAACCAGTACCTGAATCGACGATATAGGTATCAGGATCTATCGATCCAGCATAGGGCACGATCGTTCCCACAGGGATGAAACTAAACATAGACAAATAGATTAAAGGTTTTCACTTGGCAGTTGAGCACTCTCTTGGAGTCGTAACATCTGGGTGGGGATCAAATCGTCCCAAGTCCGGATTGGCTTGTCTTTGCATTCATCTCCGTGATCCGCATCGAAATAGAGATGATTGACATAAAACAAATAAGCATCTGAGAGGATAGGGTCTGTGCGTAAGCCGGGCCAAAAAAATCCTTGCGTCCAGATACTAAATAAGGTAGACAGAAGATATTCAGGTCTCACCGCGACACTTACTTTGGCAGCTTTCGCTTCGAGAAAACCATAAAAATTGGGGGACTCGTCATTGTCTTGCAGCAAATCTGCCCAATTAGGGGTTTGACCCGGATCTTGAAATGGGTCCTCCGTATAGAATTGATAGGCCATATCTTCCCAAGCAAAGGCTTCTTTCATGAAGCCGACATAATCATTTTGCTGCCAAGGATTTAAGTCTTCAATCGAGCTAATCAATACTTGGATACACTTATTGCGGATCTCCCGAAAGATCGTTTTGCGTTCACTCGCACTCATTTTTTGACCAGAGGGAGTCTGTAAACGTTCTTTTTGGGCTTCGTAGGCTTTTAGGATTTGAAGGTACGCTTTTGCCTGCCAATTGGATAAAGTCTCAGGCAGTAATTCACAATTAATTACGATGTTTACCGCATAGTTATCACTATCACTTAACACACTAACTGGAATCAAATCAGTTTCTTGATTGAGATTGATCTTATTGCTCTCCCCACTCTGAATTGCTTCCGGGAAAATCGGAGGGATATCCGGTAGTACGATCGGTGGGGGTGGATCGGGAAGAGTAGACTCTTCTGTCGTTTGAGCAGCAGTGGGAAAGACAAAAGCTTGTCGTCCAATAGAGCCTTCCACTTTAGTACCATCAAATACAAAACTCAAATACGCTGATTCTGCTTCATAGCCTTCGGGAATACTCAACTCACCATTGAGACGTTGAGGATTACTCTGCAAGCTAATCGAAACCGTTTTTTGAGCCAGTGGGATAGGAATGAGATGATCAATCTCTAGCTGTGCCGCCAATTCAAGATATTTTTCCGGCGTTATATAAGTATAACTGATCGACTCTAAAAGGTCCTCCGCTATAGGAGCCGCTTGCAGATATTGGTTCGTATCCTGAGTATAATTTTCGGCAGGGGTATCTATCAAAAATTCTAAGATGAGTTTTTCCCCTTTTGTTCTGAGCTCAGAACGCTTCTTCTGATTTACCCAGCGATAAATACCATTGAGGTTGGTTTCTCCAGCACGATTGTCAATAATGCGGCAATCGATTTCTTCAAAATACTTTTCGACTATACGATCTCTGTTTTTTTGCTGAGCAGATTTGCGAGCTTGGATAGCTTTCCCTGAGAGGGAACGCGCATACTTAAAAGCTTGGTCCTGATAATTATGATTAGGGGAAAAAGTAATGTTCCAGCCTCCTGTGAGTGTTTCGCTATTGTCTGCAAATGATTTCTTGAGTCCTTCCGTTGGAGGATCATATTGAAAGTTCTCTTCATTGGTATGTTCTCCAACGGATGTCTCCTGATCAATATCATAAGTCTGCGCATTATCGCTCTGGTCTAGGAAATCATTTTCTTGCCAAGATTGGTTTTTCTCCTTTTCAAGGGAACGCTTCTTTGAGACTGATTTTTTCTTGCGATACTCATTTCGCATCACATTTTCAATCCGTGCGACTTCCCCAAGCGAATATCCAAGGAGGCGAGAACGTACCAGTAAAAGAGTCCCAATACCAAGAAGCCGCACATATGGTTCGGTTGCATTCGCCGTCGTTGGTATAGGAAAAAGCACCTTGAATATTTCCTGAGGAACGATGACGATTCCTTTGAGCGCTGCATTTACCTCTTCAGTACGCTCATCCTTAGATTTTACCAGGCGTAGGTAAAAGGTAGAAAGCCTCAAGGCTAGGATAAATAACTCCTGCAACTCGATCCCATCTGCCTCATTTTCTGTGGCGGGCTGGAAAACAATCATCATTGCCAAAATCCCATTGGAAAGTTGAATCACTAAATCCTCAAGTATTGGTATACCAAGCTGCGGGTCATTAACAGCTAATATGGCTAAATCTTGCAGCCATTTTTCCCATATATCATCTGCTTGGCTAGGGTCTTGATGAAGCAGATGCTCATAGAGCTCAATTAATGGAAGACTTAGTCCAAGTAATGACTCCGCTAAAGCCGGAAAATCTCCATATTTTTGACCATCAATCTCATCACCAGCGATATATTTTGTGGCAATTTCTTTTAGCTGCTCTGCTGGCGTCACCGCATTCGCGATTGTTTTGGTTTTCTTTTTAGTTTCTGCATTGGGTAAAGGATCAGGATTAAGCGTTTTGAGAAGCAACTGATAAAAAGGACTAGCGTTCTTGCAGAATAAAAAACGTTTCCGGTCTTGAATGGGGATATCTCCGGGTCGTCGCAGACCAGAGAAATGAAAAAGATCCTCATAAGCAGCATTCTCAATGATTACTTCATCTGGAATCTGATCTAAATCCGATTCAATAGAGGGAACTGGATGATCATGATGATGATTACCAGAGGTATGATACTCAAATACGATTTGACCAGAGGGGGTTGAGATCATGACTCCTAACTGTTGGATCTCAGCAGAGGGACCTCTTTCAATTCCAGCTACGATCTCTGCTTCCAAATCTTCTAATGGAGTGATTGGCTCAACAGAATATTCATAGCGGGTTATGGTGCCCCAGCCTCCCGAAAACTGAGAGGTAAAAGCAAGCATATCATAGCGACTGATATCAGCTGTATGAGGATCAAATTTGACGATGTATGTTTTCATCTTTGGCAGGGGTGAGAGATTAGGAGACAAAGCAGAAAGGGATTATCTGAGATCAAGCGTGGAGAGGATATGGAAAGAGCCTTTTACAAAAGGCTCTTTCCATTATGGGTCGCAAAAGATTAGCTAAACTCAAAGAAGTAACCGTCTTGAGCATTACCGACTAGGGTAACGGTAGAGTTGAAGACACCCTCGAGATCTTGTTTTTCAAAATGGTCAACGTTGAGAACAGCAGAGTTTACGACTTGCCCTTCTACGATTTCGGAAGCTAAACCCCAATAGAGCGTTGGCTTCAAAACGAAGGTTGCCTTTTGGTTGTAGGCAACTTCATTTTTAGTCATGAGCAGCTTACCATCTTTGTAAAGCTGAGCAGCAATACCACCAGGAACCTGGATATCATTTACGATCTCGATTGCCTTTTGCTGTGTAGCTTCACCCGTTTGTTCCAAGATAATGCCAGTGCCATCTTCTATGACTGAATAACGAGCGCCAATATCAGATTGGATTTGAGTAGTAAGACAATTACGATCAGTACCCCATGCAGCACGTACCTCAGTATCGATTGGGTAAACAAAATTGCAAGAAGAACCGCGTCCGATATTGGTCATTACTCGCCAAGCGATGTTGTCAGTAAGATTATCAAAGGTAGTGGCAACATTGCTAGTGAAAACAAAAACTTGAGGATGGTTTTGGTCAGCAGAAGAGTTGACGTAGTTGATGTTAATGTTGGTAGGCATAATAGGGAGTTTTTAAAATGAATAATGTTTTAGGTTAAACAGAAAGCGTATTTGTCGCCTTCTGACCCTTTATGTAAGTAGCTACCAAAAGGTTACCCTCGTATTTCAAAAAATTCTCATTTCCTTATTATCTTTATACTTGAAAGGTCTGGATATCAAAACTATACGACCTTTGATTTTCTTATAGATTTTATATTTACTTGCCCTCATGAGCATGACTCCTCTATCGGAGAAGACACCCGACAAGCATACAGATCAGTACTATCTTGATGGAATTCAAAAGGGTCAACAGGATGTATTAAATGCTGTCTACTCTCGACATTTCGCCCTTATTCAGCGATACATCGAAAACAATGATGGGACAAGGGAAGATGGGAGGGACATTTTCCAAGACGCTTTAGTACTGATTTATCAAAGGCTAAATTCTCCCAATAAGGGGTTTGTTCTCACGAGTACCTTTGGTACCTATTTGTTTTCAGTCTGTAAATATCTCTGGATGAACCAATTGCGAAAAAAGGGCAGAAAGGTTCTTTCGATTGAGAATCAAGTAGATATCGCCAGTGATTGGGACATCGATTCTAGTCAAGCAATAAACGAACGGAATAAGCTATTTCAAGAGAAGTTAAAAGAGTTAGGAGAGGACTGTCAACGTTTGTTAATGCTCTTTTTTCAAAAGACACCTATGCTTCAAATTGCAGAGGTGATGGGTTTCAAAAGTGTTCAATACGCAAAAAAACGTAAATTCACGTGCAAAGAGCAGCTCATAAAGCGGATCAAAGCTGACCGTCGTTATACCGAGTTATTAGACTTTTGATGGATAAAGAAGCGCTATATCAACAGATAGAAAGCTTTCTGGACGGGAATCTCTCGACAGAAGAACAGCTTGCTTTTGAGAAGCAATTGGCTACTGATATAGATTTAGAAAAGGAAGTCAAACTTCATCAAGCTCTGCAAGAAAGCTTTGCTGATCCTAAAACTGATGCCTTTACAGCACAACTAAAAGAGTTAGGCATCCAGTATTCCACAGGACCTCAAAAAAACCAAACCATCAAATGGTATTGGATGGCAGCTGCGGCATCAATTTTATTGTTTGCTGCGTGGTTTGTATTTCAATCTCTGCTCGTCAACTCTTCTCAAGATCTATTTGCAGACAACTATCAGCCTTATCCCTTAAGCGGCAATTTGCGTTCGGATACCCAACCCAAGTTCGAAGACTACCAACTAGGGTTGGAAGCTTATCAAGCAAAAAAATATACAGAAGCACTTAATGCTTTTGAAAAAGACATAAGACCAAGTCCTCCTTTAATACAGCTGCTAAGGAGTATCTGTATGATCGAAATCAATAATGCCCAAGGAGCGATACCGATACTTGATACCCTTAGCCATAATCAGAACCATATTTACCAAAATGAAGCAAAATGGTATCTCGCCCTTGCATACCTAGCCACTGATCAGCCGGAAAAAAGTCAAATCTTACTCAAAGAGTTAAGCGTTCTGCGAAGCAAGGTCGGAGAACAGGCCAAAAATATACTTGAGGAGCTAGAATAGTCTCCACAATTTATCCCCCCAAAGGAATCAAAACCTTATTGATTTGCTCGTCAATAAAACCATCATCGGTCAAGTATTGGCGGGCTTCCTCTAGCACAGCACGGGCTTTTTTGTAATTGACTTTGCGGATATAGTAGGCGGCGTACTCCCAATAAGCATCATTGACAAATGGGTCAAAATCTTCGTCGGGAATATCAAATCGCTTACCAATATCCGCTTTAAAAGTATTGAGATAAAGGACTCCTAATGACAATTCGTTGGCGCGAAATTTATTGCGCACATTGAGCAAAACGGTCTCACAGAGCATTGGAGCCAATTGATCGCCTTTGCCTAGATTGATAAGAGAGTCTTGCAGATGCAGCAAGTGTCCCATATAGGCCTCGCCCATTTCTCCTTTATTGACGGAGACCCTAACAAAATTACGATAGTTGTAGCGGAGCTCCGCGATCTGTGGTTTGAGAAGATAGAGTTCCTCAAGTATTGACAAAGCATTTTCTAAATCGGCACCATCCCCCTGTTGGGCCATTTCTTGGAGATTCAAACTAAGGTATAAACCTCTCAGCTCTCGCTTGACCGAATCATGAGGCGTTGCAGCCATATAAGTCTTATAGTTTTCTTGGCGAGCTTTAGGTGCATTCATGAAGCGAGCACGAGCGTTTTCTAATAAAAGCAGTTTATGGGCCCGAAAATCTGGATCATTTTGGTTTGCTTTTAGGATATAAGGTAAGGCCGCGTCATAGGCTTGGTTTTTTTGATGTCCCAAGGCCATTTTTGTAGTAAACATCATCTCTGCTTGCTCCCTGATCTCTTCATTAGGCAAGTCTTCAAGTAGATAGCGATGAAAATCCTCCGCTTTTTGGGGTTGGTATTTATCATATAAAACTGTTTCCAATATGGATTCATAGCCCAGCGAAAATAACTCCATGTTGAGTGTGGGAGCTTCCGAGTAAATCGACAACATATTGGTTGTAGTGCGAAAATCTTCCATAATCCCTTCTCGACCCCAATTTTCGATTTTATAGATCCCCATCCTTTCGTTGAGAATCCAATAGGCTACGCGTTCCCCCTCGGGGAAAAACACAAAAGCTTTTTCCATCAAAGACAAAGCGATCTCTCGCTTTTCTGCGATGAAAGCGAGATAAACTTGACTCATATAGTGCAGGCCGACCAATTCGCGGAAGCTGAGATTGCCTTGCCCCATGAGATGTTTGTGAAATAGCTGTTTGTCATCATAGAGCTTTTGTTCTTGCTCAGAGACAATGTTGAGGCTTTCAAGAAAGGCCACAAAAGTACTTTCCATCAAGTTATTGTCGGGCGTATATCCTAAGGGTCCTTGGGTTTCCTCTTGGGTCGCCATGCTTACGATAACAGAACCGGAACCGATCTCAATTGTGATCACATTGTCATGCTCTTTGAGTTGATAAGGAACCTGAAAATGCTCCATCACTAAGGCTGAGAGAGTCGAGGCAGTAAGGCAGTTAAATCCGCCTTTGTCGAACAGCTGATCTAAACCCGAGAGGTATTCATATTGCTTGAAGTAGTCTTTGTATAGGATCTTTTGCAGCATTTTGGCTTGGGCCATATGGCTTTTGCTCGCAAAGCCTTTTTTGTCGAGGCTTTGATAGAGTGCCTCTAAACGCTCTCGATAGATGCCCAGTCGGCTACTAGAGACAGCTGGCAAAGTCATTAAAAAGAGGGTTTCAGGATCAATCTCCTCTCCTGCGAGGAGTTTGGGCCAGTTTTGCATCTCCAGCTCATTGTGAAATTGCCATTGAGGGAGATAGCCAAGTCTCGTTGTAATGTCATCTGTTTGAGCGTTCCCGATTAGGGGTAACAAAAGAATTAGAAAAAATAAATTGTGCTTCATGGGGTCAAAATCATCGATTTTGAAAAAAAATGCAAAAAAAACCGAAAAGCATGGCCGGTTTTACTGAGAGACTGCGCGTGTATGAGTGTTAGGAAAAAATTAATAAACTCTCGCAGTCTTATGAACACTCGAAACCGATTTTACCAAAGCTTACTAGCTGCTCTTTTACTCGTCTCCCTAGGTGCTTGTAAAAAGACTATTATAGACCCGCCGCCACCACCCGTTTCTAATCTACCCGAATTTTTCAATGGTCTGCCTACTTGGGAAGAATTTGCCGACAATCCGCCAGTCACCGCAGCAGCTCCCACAGGAGGCGCACCCACTGCTCTCTCTCAAACATTGGATGTCCCACAAATCCAAGAAGATGGTAGCATCGATACCCTTTATAATGTCACTTACGACTGCCAACAAACGCCCTACTCACTCAGTGAAGATCCTCAACAGATCGTCATGTATAGCCCAGATTTGGAAATCCTCTGGCCCGGCGGTTTGATTCAAGGCAAAACTCATAAAAACGCATTAGGCTCTCTTACGGGTCTCGTCATCGCCGAACGCGACTCTATCAATGTCTCGATCCCAGGTCTACCTACTGGCGACAACTTTCGTCGTGTCAAACCGAATCAAGCCATCGTAGGTTCGGCGATTGGCGAAATGATCGGCAATGCCACCGCAGACAATCTTTCCACTCCTAGTACCATCACCTTTTCGATGGAGTCTTATCACTCCGAAAAGCAGATGGCTTTGAGTATGGGACTTTCTGGTAAGTATCTGGGCTTTAGCGGCTCTGCTTCTGGAAGTTTTGAGCGCGACCAATCAGAAACCACGGTTACGGTTCAGTTTTTTCAAAAGATGTACGAAGTCGTAGTAGCGCCACCTCAAACGCCTTCTGCTTTCTTTAGTGATGAGTTTACCCCAGAAAAGTTGCAAGAACAGACAGATTTGGGCAAAATGGGTCCTGACAATCTTCCCGTCTACGTTTCAAATGTAGTTTACGGTCGCATGATGATGTTTTCTTTGACCTCCACGGCCAGTGAAACCGAAATCAGAGCCATGCTCAACCTCGCCTACAATGGTATCGGAGGTAATGTAAAGGCAGATATGTCTGCCAAGCAAAAAACCATCTTGGAAGAATCTAAAATGGCGGTTACTTCACTTGGTGGAGATGCCGAAGCGACCCTCTCTATGATCCGTAGCGGTAATTGGAAAGATTATTTCACCAGTACTGCCCCGCTTTCTAGCGCAGCACCACTTAGCTATACTTTCCGCAACTTAGGAGATGGCAGCATCGCCAAAATCGTTGAAACGGATGAATTCAATATCTCAGAGTGTACTGAAAAAGTAGGTGTACCGGGTGTATTTGATTATTACCCAGGCGAAACTGCTTCGATGGGGGATATTAGCTTTCCAGTAGAGACTTATATGGGTGATTTTAACAATGATGGATTAGAAGACATCATGCTCAATCACAAGGATAATAATACGAACCAAGTCAAGATTGGCTTCGGTAATGCTGAGGGGAGTTTTGATTTTCAGTCTTCAGTAAGCAATACAGCCAGTCCTTCAGACTCTTGGACCAAATATAAGACCCGTATTGCGGATCTAAATGGAGACGATGCTGATGATATCATTTGGAATAATACCGAGGTAGGTAACTCCACTCACTTTGCGCTCAATGATGGCAGTGGCCTGTTTAGTTTCTCAGATGAGACCAAGCATCCCAATAATGGCTGGGGCAGATATGACCTTTTGATCGGCGATATCAATGCTGACGGCAATGATGAGTTGGTATGGAATATTACCGATGGCAATACTACCAATCGTACCTATACAGCAAGCCTCAGTGCTGACAACCAGTCTCTAGAGTTTACTCCTTATCATGACAATGGAGTTGGTTGGAGCCAATATGATGCTTATATCGGCGAAGTAAACGGTGGAGGTGCAGATTTGCTCTTTAGTCGGACAGACGATATCAACCGTACCTACATCGGCAAATCTCAGGGAGATGGCACCTTTGTCATCGGTGGATATTTTACCAGAGCTGAAAATGGTTGGGGAAACTATACGACCTATACAGGCCATGCAGACAATAATACCACCACCGACTTACTCTTCAACTATCCCGGCACTAGCACTAATCGTCTCTATGTAAGCCCAAGTTTGCCTAATGCAACGATGAATAGCTCCATACCAGCCCAAGACCACCCTGTCAGCCAAGATTGGACGTCATATAAAATGCTCATAGGAGATGTAGACGGTGATGGTATCGATGATATCTCTTGGACCAATCATGGCAATGGCGATATCACCAGCAATGTCTTTACTGCCCTCGGTACCAATACAGGTGAGTATGACTTTACGCCCGTCAAACAGAGTAGTCCTTATCAATCTACTTGGTCTCAGTTTGAGAGTTTCATGCTAGACATCAATGGCGATAGCAAAAAAGATATGCTCTGGATCAAGCCTGGCTCAACTACAGAATACTACGTTGCGCTAGCAAAATAATCGAGTGTTCCCTTCTTATTTCAAAGGTCCTCCTAGCTTGTCTAGGGGGACTTTTTTGTTTTGGGAGGCTGGGACTTACCGCTTCGCGGAACGCTTGGGTGAGGAGAAAATGAATAGATCCCTCTCCCGAAAGCTTTCGCATTAGCGTCAAGCTAAGACAGTTTTCTGCTTCGCAGAACGTTTATTTAAGCTTTAAAGGTTTCATTCCTCCCCCTAAATCCCCCTCCAAAGGGGGAAATGGCTTTACAAACCGGAGGTTTTGTCCCCCTTTTGGAGGGGGTAGGG
>JBGCFA010000133.1:0-17354 GCA_045106675.1 Bacteroidia bacterium | reverse complement strand
TTACTCCCCAAGGCTCCGATATAAGCTACCTCAGATCGCAAGACGGCATGCAATGCCTGATCATCGATTTTGGGATCATGCGTCAAAAGCACCACATAAGTATAAGGGTCTAGTGCATATTGTGGCAAGACTTCGACAGGCCAATCGATGTGCAAATGATCCGGAGGCGTAGGAAACTGCGTCTTTTCCGCAAAAATCCCCCGTGGGTCAATCACTATCGTTTCAAAACCAAAGCCTTGCGCCAAGCTCACTAGGTCCACCGTAATATGCGCTGCTCCCACAATGATTAACTGGCTTTTACGCGGAAACACTTGTACAAAGTAAGGCTGGCCATCAATCTCCACACTTTGGGCTTTGCGTTCGCGATAGGCTTTTTCGGCTACGACTAAGCGTTCGCCGGAGGCGGCATCTCCTAAAGGTTCCATATCAGGCCCCCATAATATCTGCGACACTTTATCAGCAGACATATCACTTAACAATACACGCGCTTGGTTCCCGTTGACCGCTTTGAGAAGGTTTTGCCAGATCTCCCCTTCCTTCATAAATGGCTCGATAAAGACCTCCACACTGCCTCCACAACTCAAACCAACTCCCCAAGCATCTTCATCAGAGACGCCATAGGTGATGCGTTTGGGTTTGCCGCTTTCGATGACCGCGATCGCTTCTCGAACCACCGCTCCTTCGATACAACCTCCACTGACCGAGCCAAGCATTTCCATTTTGGTATTGACCGCCAAAACCGAGCCGATGGGCCGAGGCGATGAACCCCAAGTCTTGATGACGGTGGCAGTAGCAAAACTTTCACCATTAGCCATCCATTGGGCGATTCCAGCAAATATATCGAGCATTGTTTATTGTTAGTATGAGGTACTGAGTAGAAAGTAGAGAGACAGAAAAAAGGGCTTTCTACTTAATACTAAAATCTAAGTACTAATTTAAGCGCATGGACGCTCATTCTCTCAAAGTTATCAAATATCTAAGTCTCCCCTTGATGCTTTTATTGGCGATAGAGGCTTATTGGGGAGCATTCGTTAGTGAAACTTACCAGCACGAAACATTATCACTAGCAAGCCAATCGCAACTTCAAGATAAGCTCAATTTATTTGTGCTGCTACCTTTATTGACCCTCAGTCTCTGGCAGATGCACCGCCAAAAAGGGCTTTGGATGTTAGTATTTGGCGGGACGATATTTTACAGTCTCTATCAAGCCTTTCTTTATGCATTCGGGCTCCATTTCAATGGCTTATTTATTGTCTACTGCCTGCATCTTGGGCTGACATTTTATCTTTTTGTGTACTTTATTCGGAAGGCAGCCCGCTTGGAAATCGGCTTCTTATTTAGAGAGGATGCTCCGCTAAAGTGGATTGGTGGGCTTTTGATTTTGGCCGCGATATTTTTCTATACGATTTGGCTGCGTGAGCTGATCCCCGCCTTGCGGAACGCTGCGATCCCTAGCAGTGTAGCCGAAAATAATCTTCTAGTCAACCCAAGACATGTATTGGATATTGCCATTGTGCTGCCAAGTATGTTAGTGGCGGGTATTCTCCTGATGCGGCGCCACGGCATGGGTTATCTTATATCCGCGGTTTTTTTGATTTATCTCTGCCTGCAATCGGGGCTTATGGTAGCTACGGAGCAAGCCTCTATGCTTGGCTATTTTGCGGGAGGCTTGGTCCTTTTGAGTGGGTTTGGGTTTTGGCGTTTGGTAGGGAGATCACTTGGGTCTGACAGCCAAAATATACTAAGCACTCCGGATCAGTCAGTAGGGGCAAAACCCTCAAAGCCATGATTCTCAAGGATTCATTCAGATCCCCGTTTCAACCATGACTCGGGTAGCGGGACAACACAAATATTCATCGATCGTCCATCCTCAGAAAGCATCGCCGATTGAATCTGGATTTTGGTTCCATCGGCATTAAATGATGGATGAGGGTGATCGGCAGCCGTTGTTTTGTGACCGGCGGACAGCAAGATCATTTCTCCCGTATGGCGGTCGATCAAATAAATATTGCGAGCAAAATCATCTCCAACCGCAAAACGTCCGTCCGGCGAGCCCGTAACGTGCCATAACCCACTTCCTTCCTTTGTCTGTCCAACGATCAACATTTCTCTGGTCTCTATATTGACGATGCCCAATCCTGTCGGTTTTTCTCGCGTGCCACAAGGGCCCCACTCTGTTTCCTGTCCAGGATTTGCACCTTTCACGCCAGTAGGCGCCTGTCGATCTTCAGCCTCAACGCTTGGAATGGTCCGGTGCCCCATGATGGCAATCGCAACTTCCGTTGGCGTAATAATCGCTTCATGTGTGACCCATTCATAAGGGGACTCAGGGTAAAGCGGTCGGAGCCCTGTTCCGTCTGAGTTGACAATCCAAGTGCGCTGGGGAGCTTTTCCACCGGTTTCCCAGCAAAAAACAATCTGCCCGGAAACCCAGGGATTACATTGTACATGGCCCACCCGAAACGGAACCGAAACGACATGCTTGATTTCTCCAGTTATGACATTCATCCCAGCGAGACCACCTGGTCCGGCGCCCATATTGCGCGGACCAAAGTTGTCCTCAATTTTTGTCCCTTCCGGCAGATGTTTTGCCGCCTCATTTTTCCCTACCCTAAACCAAACCCATTTCTCATCGGCGTCTAGGGCCATATCGCCGCCAGCCCCCATTTCAGCTGGAATGACACCGCAAACCTTCTGGTATTCGGAGGCCAATTTTAAGCGCCCCTGTTTACTATCTTCAAACAATTTAGCCAAGTCAACTTGTACAACTTCAGTCGCTTGGTCGCCATCTCCATCTGAGGCTGGCCGCATAAAAAACAGCCGCATCGATTTTCGGGCAATATTCAACATGCCGCTGTATCCGCCTTCGGTGACCTGGACGATGTCTCCACTTTTTTCATTGACAGCCATGGCCTCGCCTTTGACACGGCTAGAGCGAAAAATGAGCCACTGACCATCCGAGGTCCATTGATTATGGGTTTGATATATTTTTGAATCTCGTTGAGGCGTGCTAGTCAAAAATATCAGCTCGGCCCCCGTTACAGGATCAATCACCACTTTTCGCTCTGATGGAAAGCGCTTTCCAATTTGTCCTTGAGCTGACAAACAAGTTGCCAATCCCATGATGAGCACAGTAAAAAACATCACAACATTGTTGCGCATAATTGATCCCACATTTAAATTAAGGCCAAATTGAGCTTGTCCCCAAAAACTGGACAGTAAGTTAAATTAAGAAAATCGAACTTACTGAAGATGGAAAAACGAAGAAAATTCTCCGTAAAATCCAAGTGTAAAAGCATCTTTGGGTTTTGGGATTTTGAAGCAGAGAAAAGCGTTCTGCGAAGCAAAAAACACCTAACTGCCCCTAAGCTTGCTCCCATTTTTACGAAAAAGAGCCAACAAACTCTAATGAAACCCCAGATGCAAAGCGATCAAAGAAATCAATAAAGCCGCTCCCAGATAGCTATTTGTCCGGTTATCACTTTGCAATATCTCCCGTGGAGAACGCCAGCCCTCACGCTTTTGACCTGAAGCAATCAATAGTAAGCCAATGAAAATCACCCAAAAGGCCCTCACAAAATAGTTCATGTCTGGGAAGAGGAAGCTGAAGGTATAGTTCATATAGGCCGTCATCAGGAAGGTAACCAACACCATCGCGCGATTGGGTCGCAGCATAAAAGCAGCCGTACAGATCAGCAGCACAATGCCGCAATTGATATAATAGCGTAATTCGTTGAGGGTATGGGTAAAGGCCGCGTCAGGATTTTCAAACTTGAGATAGAGCAAAACCATGCCCATCAAGATGCCCGTAAAGAGCGTAACGATGATCGTTTGCTTCCCAGCTCCGACCACTTCTCGATCTGTGGCTTTGGGTTTGAGGTAGGTTTTATAGATATCGATTGACCAAAGCGTAGCCAGAGAATTGAAGGTCGAGTCCACGGTACTCATCAGCGAAGCAAAAAGCGCACAAAGGATCAAACCCTTCAAACCCGTCGGCAAAAACATCTCCACAATCCGCGGAAAAGCCATATCAGGATCTTCTAGCTGTCCCGCTCCCAAAATACCCGCCAAAGCGATCCCCGGTATCACAATGATTGCGGCCATGAGATATTTAGAGACTCCTCCGACCATCAGGCCGATTTGGGCTTGCTTGAGGTTTTTCGCTGCAAGCGAACGCTGCATCACACTCTGATTGGCACACCAATAATTGATATTGAGAAAGAAGAGCCCAAACATATGCGTCCACGGTAGTTTTTCATGATCTGCGGGTAGGTGCAGCTTCATCAATTCAGGCGTTTTAACATAGAGCATCTGCCAACCGCCAAGTTCACGAACCGTGATAAACATGACGATCAAGCCCCCAATCAAGAGTATCGCAAATTGGATAATATCGGTCCTGACTACCGCACTCAAACCGCCGAAATAGGTATAAACGGCCGAAAAGGCTCCTAGTCCCACCAATAAGATGGAGATTCGAATCAGTCGATTTTCGTGTAAAAACAATAAGTAATCTTCAAAAACGAGTTCTGCCGCATAGGCCCCCCAAAACAAAGCCGCTCCCAAAGTAATGGTTGAAAATAGCAGCAGATTAGCCAGCGAATAAGCCAAACCGATTTTCGGGCCGAGACGTTTGTTGATAAACTGAGTGATCGTAATCACCCGATCCTTGAGATAAAGCGGCACGAAAATAAATGCCGCAATCAAAATTCCTTGCACCGCATTGATTTCAAGACTCGCCTGAGCAATGCCATACAGATAAGCCGAGCCCATCATCCCCAAAAACTGATAGCCTTGGATATTGGTAGCGATCGTCGAAAACGCAATCGAAGGCCAGCGCAGACTGCGGTTGCTAAGAAAATATTGCTCGGTAGTTACTTCTTTATCATGCCGACCTGTGATGGCGGTAATAAAGATGATGGCGAAGTAGCCAACGACTATGAGTAGGTCTAGCATAGATTGTTTTGTGCTGTGATTAAGGTAAACTCTCTCTATTAATTTGCTCATCGTTTTCCTCCCCCTGCCCCCTCCTAAGGGGGAAATTGCCTTGCAAACCGTAGGTTATCCCCCTTAGGAGGGGGCAGGGGGAGGAATGAAAAACTCACTTTCTCAGTCCAGCCGCCAAGGGGGTTTGCGGAGGAATACTAGGGATACGCCCCTGTACTTCTGGCATAGAGATGGTTTTGAGTTTAGGTAAGACATAGCGAGCAAAGAGTTCGCATTCCTCTTGGTGGGGATAGCCAGAGAAGATAAAGGCTCTGATCCCCATTGCATGGTAACGCTTGATTTTGGCGAGTACTTGGTCTGGATTGCCCACGATAGCTGCCCCACAACCCGAGCGTGCTCTTCCTATACCTGTCCAAAGATTATCTTCAACAAAGCCTTCCATATCCGCGAGATCGCGCATCTCAGCTTGGCGCGCTACGCCATAAGATTTGGCATCCAATGCACGATTACGGATTTCATCGCCTTTACCTATATCAACTTTGGACATAAGTTTTTGGGCGGCGGCGCGAGCTTCCGATTCAGTTTCGCGTACGATCACGTGGATACGAAGTCCAAAGTCGACCGTTCGGCCAAAGCCGTCTGCCTGATCACTCATATTTTGCATCAGTTCGCCAAGGCGAGTCTCTGTCTCGGGCCACATGAGATAGACATCACAATGCTCGGCACAAAGGGCAACGCCCGGTGGAGAATAGCCACCAAAGTAGAGCAATGGTCCGCCATTTTGTTGATAAGATTTGACGGGATCAGTAGGGAGTTGCAGATTGTAGTATTCACCTTTGAAATTGATTTCGTCCTGCGTCCAAGCTTGTTTGAGGATTTCTATCACCTCCCGTGAACGTTGGTAGCGTTCGGCAGAGCCGAGATCCATACCGGGCAGGTTGGAAGAGATAATGTTGATCGTCAAACGGCCTTTGAGCATATGGTCCAAGGTCGCAATTGCCCGAGCCAACATGGGAGGGTGCATCTCTCCACATCGAATCGCCGTCAAAAGATTGATCTGCTGTGTCAATGGCGCTACGCCCGAAGCAAAGGTCATCGTATCCTGCCCTACCTGATAAGAAGACGGACATAAGATGTTGCGATAGCCCAATTTATCGGCCGTAAGAAGTATATTTGATGCGTTTTCCCAATTGCTTTTGTAGCGGGGATCGTGGCTACCTAAAAATTGATCGTCGCCATTGCAGATCGGAGCAAACCAAGCAATCTCTGCTCCATCAAGTTCGCGGGAACGAACCTTAATCGTAGTAGTAGTCATATACCTAAAGTCAAAAAAGACACTCGAAAATGCAACAACACATCGCACAAATGGCCCTCGTGGTCGCCGACTATGATGAAGCCATCAAATGGTATCAAGAAAAGCTGAACTTTAGTCTCGTAGAAGATACGCCCCTTACCCCTGAAAAGCGCTGGGTACGCATCGCGCCTCCGGGCAACAATGAATGTCGTATCCTCCTAGCACGCGCCGCTAACGAACGACAACGAGAAGCTATCGGCAACCAAAGTGGTGGGCGGGTATTTATGTTTTTGTTTACGGATGACTTTTGGCGCGACTATCCTATCATGGTCGAAAAAGGGATTGAGTTTGTGCGTCCTCCTAAGGATGAGCCTTATGGTACAGTGGCAGTATTCAAGGATTTATACGGCACGCTTTGGGACTTTATTGAGCCTAAGGAGTAAGCTTATTGATGACTACCTTTGAGTACCTGACGGTCTTCGCGCTTGTCTAGCCTCCTCCTCCCTGCAACCGCTTCCATTGCCTTGCGACTTCATGCATTTTTCGCGTAGTTAATTCAACAAAGGATTTACTATGCTACGCCCCCCCACTTCTCCGCCAGCTTTGGAGTCTCTAATGATTAGAGGCTTTATTTTCTTGTTGGCGTTTAGCTCGGCAAGTTGTGTTCAAAGGGTGAAGGAAACCGATACAAAACAAACGATAGCAGCGCCTTTAAATATGCAGGTCGCCAAACTCAGTGCGCAAAAAGACGAAGCCTTCACTGCGATCAAGGAGATATTTACCGAGCGCAATCCCGGCTACGAATTGTTTTATGAGCATGAGGTTTCGAGCATCGAGGCCCAAGACTATCAGCAAGTCCTTTTTGTCCAACAAGGCCAGCCTACAGTCAGTCTCTCCTCCGGAGAACGCTCAAAGACATCCGTAGGAGAAATCATCCTATTGGCTCCGGGTATCAGTATGACAGCAGACAGCGCCTTGAGTGTGCTTCGATTTCGCGTTCCCGCAGGGCCAGAACAAGAAGTCCCTGCACTAATTAGACCTGACTGGGACCCAAAGATCACTGATACACCAGGCGGTTGCGCCACTGATAGCAATGCTTATCGACGGATACTGCTCACTTGGAAAAAAGAAGTTGGCCCATATGTCTTTCACTCTCTTAATGCGCATCGAGTGCGAATCACCAATTCATTTAGCCATTATCACCCCATTGAAGGTGGTTTTGATGAGTTTTATCTGGTGCAGATGGTTCAGCCAGATGCGCGTATTTTGACGAGTGCCTACGTATCCGAAATCGAAAAAGCAGCCGACATCGATCCGACGCTCATCCCACAACTCATCCAAACTACGCCACTCGCTATTGGGGACTTGGTCTATTTGCCTCGGGGCGTAATGCATCGTGGCATGGGAGGCGTTTTGGCCCAAGTGATTACAGTTCCGGGTTTTGTGCCGGGCGCTGAGATTGGGCTGGATCATCACCTTAAAACCATCAATACACTTTCTAATACAGATTCTTTAGCTTACAATATAGAAGCTTCTCAAGCTCCAATTATCAAATGATATGAACGTTACTACTATTTTCGCACTTTCATTCCTTTTTACCCTAGTCGGGAACGCTCCCTCACCTCTTCCTTCAAAGGTCGCCGATGTACCCGAAGGTTACGAACTCATTTATCATCAGGACTTCAGTCAGCCGCAAGCGGTTTCAGACTTTGAGATGACTGATTCACGGGCTTGGAAAGTCAGCGGTGAAGACGAAAAAGCCTTAGAGCTCTTTGGTAAGAGCGAATACAAATCTCGCGTTCGTTCCCCTTTCAATATTGCGCTACTCAAAGATCATATGTTTGGCAGTTTTGTCTTAGAAGTTGATTTAGCGCAATCTGGGAGAGAATATGGCCATCGCGACCTCTGTCTATTTTTCGGTGCCCAAAGTAGTACTAATTTTTACTATGTGCATATCGCCTCCGTTGCAGACGACAATGCCAATAATATCTTTCTCGTCAATGATGAGCCGCGCACCAATATCGCCGAAAAAACCACCAGCGGCACCAATTGGGGCGAAACCAACAGCTGGCATACAGCGCGTATCGAACGTGATATTGAAACGGGCACCATCAAAATCTATTTCGATGATATGACCACTCCTATTATGGAGGCAACCGACAAACATTTTGATATTGGTCGAATTGGCTTCGGTTCATTTGATGATACGGGTAGATTTGACAACATTCGTATCTGGGCTCCAAAAACTTTTGAAGCTAAATCTGGATTCTTTAACTAACCGATGATTACAAGACTCGCCGTTTTTTTGATACTGCCGCTACTACTTTTTGCTTGTTCCAAGAACGCTGAACCGCAAAAAGCAGGCGAGATCGTTCGCGTGAGCGAAAATGATTTTGATGACTCAGATATTGAAAACATCCAAGTCGCAGATGGTTTCGCCCTTTCACTTTGGGCGCCTGGACCCCTACTCAAAAATGCCGTCGCCATCAGTTTCGATGCCACAGGAGCGGCCTATGTGAGCGAAACCCAAAGACGCAAAAGCTCTGATCTGGATATACGTGATCATCGAGATTGGATGACCGAAGAAATAGGTCTGGAATCTCTTGAAGACACTCGAGCCTTTCACCTCGAAAAACTCGCCACCGAAAATAGCGACATCAATGTCTGGCTAGAAGATCATAATGGAGACGGTGTCAGAGACTATCGCGACCTCACCGTAGAATCCGAAATCATCCGTAAAATCTGGGATAGTGATGGTGATGGTAAAGCCGACGCCTCAACAGTTTATGCTGACGGCTTCAATGATATGCTTAGTGGCGTTGCCGCAGGTATCATGCACGAAAATGGCGACATTTATCTCACCGTAGCCCCTGATGTCTATCGTCTCAGAGATACTAATGGAGACAATCATGCTGACAAACGCAAAGTCATCAGTCATGGCTTTGGGATACATATCGCCTATGCTGGGCATGATATGTCTGGACTCACCATTGGCCCAGATGGCAAAGTATATTGGTCCATTGGAGACATCGGCATCAATACTGTAGATCGCGATGGCGAACGTTGGGCCTATCCGCATGAAGGTGGCGTCATGCGTTGCAATCCTGACGGCAGTGATTTTGAAGTATTTGCTCACGGTCTGCGCAACCCCCAAGAGATTGCCTTTGATGCCTACGGCAATCTTATTTCAGTTGATAATGATGGCGATCATCCCGGCGAGCACGAACGCTTTGTCCATATCATCGAAGGTTCAGATACTGGCTGGCGTACTTATTGGCAGTTTGGTAAGTACAATCAAGAAAACGAAGGCTATAAACCTTGGATGGACGAACGTCTTTCTGAACCTCACTTCCCCGGACAAGCCGCTTATTTGTTGCCGCCGATGGCTTTGGCTCCAGACGGCCCCGCGGGCTTAGTTTATAATCCGGGTACGGCACTCAATGCAGATTGGAACGATTACTTTTTTGCGTCTTACTTCAAAGGCTCCTCCGCTCAATCCAAAATTCAAGCTTTCAAATTAGCGCCAAAGGGTGCTTCCTTTAAGGTTGAAAACCAAACAGATATTATCACAGGCATCGTTTCGACCGGCTTAGCTTGGGGGCCCGATGGTGCACTTTATATCAATGATTGGCTAGATGGATATGCCAAGAAACCCGCAGGTCGTATTTGGAAGTTAGCCGCTAAGACGGCAAATCCAGCTCGCGAGACTACTCAGCTTAATCTTCAAAAGGATCTTTCCAATGCTAGCGAAGAGGACTTAGCGAATATGCTAAGAGCAGCAGATATGAGAGTGCGTTTAGCCGCTCAGTTTCGTCTGGTCCAACGCCAAAATAAAGAGGTGTTTTTACAAACGCTCAATGAGCAAAAAAACACTTTCCCGCGCTTACATGCGATATGGGGCTTAGGTCAACTCCTACGAAATAAATCTGTACCACCAGAGGAAGTTATCCCATATCTCCAAGACACGGACCCTCATATTCGGGCTCAATGTGCCAAGGTTCTCGGTGAAGCCAAATTATCAGGCGCAATCCAAGTATTGATCGAATTATTGGAGGATAATGATCCACAAGTGCAATTTCGAGCGACAGAAGCACTTGGCAAAATCGGCGACTTAGCCGCTTATCAAGCTTTGATCAAGTTGCTAGAGCAAACCGGAGAAACTGACCCGCACCTCAGACATGCCATTGCCTATGCTTTATCGAAGCTTGACACTGAGTCCTCTCTCTTAGGTTTACAAGTTTATCCTTCTGCTGCGGTTCGTATGGGCGCGGTCTTAGCGCTGAGACACAAGCGTTCAGCAGCGCTGCAAGTATATCTCAACGATAGCGACACACTCATCAGCTTAGAGGCGGCCCGAGCGATCCATGATGACCTTTCAGTTCCAGAAGCGATGCCTGCTTTGGCGGCTAGTTTGGAGATGCCTCCTTCGGAGAACGAGGCGTTTTTACGCCGCGCCATCAATGCCAACCTAAGGCTTGGCACCGCAGAGTCAGCCCAACGATTGAGTGATTTTGCCTTACGCAAAGATGCACCACTAGCAATGCGTACTGATGCACTCTGGGCTTTGGGTTATTGGGGTGCTCCTCCGGTACTGGATCGGGTAGAGGGTAGATATCGGGAACTCACAGGACAAACTCAAGCTGTAGGCCAAGAGGCATTCAAGCAAGTAGCTTCAGACTTATTGGCTAGTAAGGAGCCCGCCTTGCGGAACGCTGCGATCCAAGCCGTCGGAAGATTGGACTTTAAGCCGATGGAATCGAAGATTCTTGCTATTTTCAAGGCATCTTCGACGCCCATAGAACTCAAGCGTTCGGCCTTGGCCAGCCTCGTAAAACTAAAGAGTCAGCAAATCCCTGCTGCCTTAGAAAGCGCCATTACTTCTCAATCAGAAGACTTACGTAAAGACGCTCAAAGCTATTTAGCAGATGTTGATATGGCTCCCGAAGCGGTAATCGAGATGCTAAGCAAAGCATTAGCGATCGGAAGCACCGGAGAACAACAACAAGCCTTAGCGAGTTTAGGTAAAACGGATCATGAAGACGCAAGAGTCCTACTGCGACAATGGCTGCAAAAGTTGGCCGTAGGACAAGTCCCTAAAGAGATTCAATTGGACATATTACTCGCCGCAGAAGCCCAAAAGGACGAGGCGTTGCGCGAAGCGATAAAACAATACGAGGCCAGTAAAAGCGAAAACCCAGTGGCTCAATACGCTGAAGCCCTTTATGGCGGAACAGTGAGAACTGGCGGACGCATATTCTACCAAAATAACTCCGCCCAATGTATCCGTTGTCATGTTTACAATGGTTATGGGGGCGCTGTCGGTCCAGAAGTTTCTCATATCGCTTCGGTCCTCAGTCCCGAACAATTATTGGAAGCATTGGTCAATCCGAGTGCTCGCCTAGCGCCGGGATATGGTAGTGTCAAGCTGACTCTCAAGGATCAAAGTCAAATCACTGGCGTGATCATGGCTGAGACGGAAACAGCTATCACGCTCAAAGTCGGAGATAAGGAAGCACAAAGTATTTCACTCGTTCAAGTTGCTGAGAAACAATACTTCCCTTCTGCTATGCCGAGCATGGTAGGGGTACTCAGCAAAGCAGAGATTCGAGATTTAATGGCCTTTTTGAGACAGGCTAAATAGTGTGTTTTTTGCCGTTATGGGCGATTATTTGAAAGCGTTGATTAAGCAAGTACAGAATTAAGCTAAAATAGGTTTTACCCCATAAAAAGGACTTACCAAAAAGGTAAGTCCTTTTTAGCAAAGAACCACCCTTTATGCTCTGCTTGTTGTTTGGTCCCGAAACAAATACAGAAGAGTCCTCGTATATAATAGTAATGCTATTAAAAATTATAGCAATCCTAATTCGCGGCTATAAATGCTCCCCTAGAATACGTTCCAACTGCCCATCTTGACCAAGATCCTCTCGATCGATATCACATCAGAACAAATGTATCGATAACAGAATTCTAAATCTGAGAATCAACCTTCTTAGCCTAGTATTTCCTCAATAGGGAAACTGTTTTTTCACTTAGGGCCGCTCAGCTAGAATGAGCGGCTCGAAACGCTCTAACTTCAATTATAAATATGGTAAAATACTCATCACTCTTCTTATTGGCTTTCGCTTTGCTCTTTAACAATGCAAAAGGCCAAACTACTTTAGATTCAGTTCAATTAAATAAAGAATTCTTTAGCCTAGATGAAGCCCTAAAGAACCCCGAGAGGGTTTATAGAATTAACTTGAGCAACCAAAAATTGCAACTTTCAGATACTATTTGGTCGAAATTTACCAATCTTCAGTATTTAAGTTTGAAAAACGACCACCTTAAGCAAATACCAACAGGTATTGGTTATTTAACGAATCTCAAAGTGCTTGATTTGAGTGGGAACGACTTTGAAGTATTACCATCAACTTTGAGTAATTTAACTTCTTTAGAAGAGCTGTTTTTAAATGATGACAAATACTTCAATTTTGAAAAAAACATCCCTATTCTAAGCACTCTACCAAATCTAAGATCTCTTCACCTTGAAAATGATGACTTGGAATCATTACCTAAAGACTTATATAGACTAAGTCATTTAGAGTCCCTGTATCTTAACAATAATCAGTTCAAACAAATCCCAACAGAGTTAAAAGGATTAGAAAATCTACAGTATCTAGATCTTCACGACAATAAATTCAGGCTGCCCCCACAAGTCCAAGAGAACCAAGTCTTTTTATTTAGAATTAGGCTTTAAATTGTAGTAGAGCAGATTTAAGTCGCGAATACAGAGATTACTGATTCTCAAACAGATAAAAGCTCAAATCTCTATCCTTAAACCTGACTCCTTACTTATGCACTTGATGCGGGAGAAATTGTAAATCAAGCTATGGGATCATTCACAACTGATAATCAGTTGTGAATGATTTTTTTATAAAAAATCCTACAAAAGCTAGCCGCCTTGGGTATAGTTCCCAAATACATCTTTTCACCTCAATCATAGTATTCTCTTAGAGAAGTAATGAACAATTTGAGATTAATAAAATATTCCGCTAACATCGACTATGCCCTAGTGGTGAAACTTGAGTAAGGGCCACTGACAAGTATAAAAGCAACGCTATCATAATAGCCATCTTTAATGTGATTTTGCGGGAAGGTTTGTACACATTATTAATCAATAATATTTAGTAAAGTGAATGTAGAAATACGTAGAGCAATTGAAACGGAAATCGAAATATTATTAAGTTTTGAGAAAGGGATAGTAGAATTCGAAAGGCCTTTTGACAATACATTGAAAGAAGGAGAAATTCACTATTACGACTTGATCGAGCTTATTAGATCAGAGAGAGCTGAAGTATTAGTAGCGGTAGTTGATAATGAAGTAGTGGGCTCAGCTTATGCAAAAATTCGACCTGCTGAACCTTATCAAAAGTATGCAGAATACGCTTATTTGGGTTTTATGTATGTAAAACCTGCATTCCGTGGACAAGGTATCAATCAAATAGTTGTACAGAGACTTATAGCTTGGGCTAAAAGTCGAAATTTAACAGAAGTTCGATTAGAGGTTTATGATGAGAATACAATTGCAAAAAAGGCATACGCGAAAGCAGGCTTTAAACCGAATTTACTAGAAATGCGATTAGAGATTTAGATACAGTATTTATTTGGGTTAGATTCAAACGCTTACTAAGAGTAACAGTCATTAATAGGGCTATACGACCCATTGTTTCGCTAATGCTCCTTACACCTAGTAGTTCGGTTGTTCTCGGTGATTAAAAAATCTAAAACGAATTAAGCGTGAAATTTTTAAAACCCTTATTTGCAATACTTTCATTTGGCTGCCTAATTAGCTGCAACAATAACATTATAGGAGTTCCAGATTCGCCTTATCCTATTAGTAATGATTCCTTTTCTGTAGATACAATTGCACGAGGCTTCACTATTCCGTATGGCATAGCCATAATTGAAGAAAATGAATACTTTATCACAGATCGGGTTGGGAAAATGTTCCACTTTAAAGATGGTAATCAAACCGAAATAAGCGGAATGCCAGAGGTTGTTACTTTTGGCACTCCAGGCTTAGCCGCAATTATGCATGGTGGGCTAATGGAGGTAAGTCTTCATCCTAGCTATTCAATCAATTCTTGGGTATATATTTCCTATTTAGATTCTGATGGCTTAGCAAAGGTATCTCGGTTTAAAATACAGAACGATGCTGCTACTCAGTTTGAGACTATTTTCACGACTAGAAGCCAAAATTATACTGGGAACGGAATGAGGATAGTATGGGAGGATAGTGCTCATTTTTTTCTAGCCGTCGGAAACTCGGACTGGTCAACGAGTACGAATCCGGTTTTAAACGCACAAGACCTCAATGAGGATGCGGGAAAAATTCACAGGTTGATGGAAGATGGGAGCATTCCCCCTGACAATCCAATTTTTGAAGGTTTTACATCCCCCTCAACAATTTGGAGTTATGGGCATAGGGATGTGCAAGGTTTATATTTAGACAAAAAAACCAATACGTTTTTTGGAATTGAACATGGTCCTAAAGGTGGAGATGAATTCAATATCATTGAAAAGGGGAAGAATTACGGTTGGCCCTTCTTCAGTTATGGAATCAATTATGATGGTGCACTAGCTTCTACTATTTCAGAAGATTCGGCCGCTCTATTTACTGTTTTCCCAGAACATTACTGGACAGTTCCGACATATGACGGTGGTCAGGCCGTTGCACCTGCATGTTTGTTAAAAGTTAATGGGAGTAATATTTCAGAGTGGAATGATTACTTTGTTTTTGGCTCCTTAGCATTTAGAAGACTGATGAAATATAATCGTAAAACTGATGAAACCTTTGGACTGAATATCGAAGGAAGAGTAAGAACAATTAAGCAATTGCCAAGCGGGGATATCATTGCATTAATTGAACGAAATGACCTTAATCAATCAAATGGAATGATAATAAGGATTAGTAAATAATAAGGTGGGTAGACAGGAAAACAATCTTTACATCGTCTAAGAATCATCTATTTCGGCAAGCTTAATATCCAATAATTAGTCTGATCATTATGATGAAAAGCCCTAACATAGGACGATAACTTAGAGAGAAATGAATAGAAGAAAATTCCTTACAAAGGGAGCTTTAGGAGCAAGTCTCCTATTATTGCCTGAGACCCGCCTATCATTTGACTTTAACAGCCATTTTCCAAGGAGAGAAAAACTAAGCTTCGGAATTGTCGCTGATGTCCATCATGGAATGATGCCTGATACTAATCAGCGATTAGAAAAATTCATTGAGGAAGCCATTGAAAAAGAGGTGGACTTCATTATTCAATTGGGTGATTTTTGCCATAGAGAAGAAAAAAGCAAACCATTTTTAAAGACGTGGAACGAATTTCAGAAGCATAAATATCACGTATTGGGTAATCATGATATGGATTTAAGCTCTAAAGAAGACATAATGGATTTTTTAGAGATGCCAAAAAGTTATTACACTTTTGATGAAAAAGGGGTCAGGTTCATTGTCCTAGATGCTAACTTTTTATATCAAGACGGGAAATTTGTTGATTATAATAAAGGAAACTTTTATGTAAACGACAGTTATCGGACCTATATAAATGATGAACAAATCGAATGGTTTAGCTCAGAATTAGCAGACTCAAATTTACCGGTTATTGTCATATCTCACCAAAGCTTATGGCATTACCAATGGGGCGTAAAAAATAGATTAGCCATTCAAAAGCAAATGGAGAAGCATCAGAATAAAATCATCTGCTGTATGAATGGCCATAACCACATTGATTTTCACCATGTCCAAAATGGGATTCATTATATCGAAATCAATAGTATGTCCTATCAATGGATAGGGGATGAATATAAAACCCAGAGGTACTCTTCAGAATTATTAACGGAATATAAATGGTTGAATCATCTCGCAGCATATGAAGAACCATTGTATGCCTTTGCAAGTCTGAATCCAAAGGGTAGCCTAGAGATAAAAGGAAAAAGGAGCCAATGGATATCTCCTTCCCCACAGGAGATCGGAATACCTCGACAGGTTTATGGGAATGAATACAGCCCGATTATATCTGATTACAAAATTGATTTCTGAATGTAAAAAAAACTGCGAGCGTGCCCCAGCACGCAGTCCGATTGTTATCGAACATTGTAATAATGAATTTTAAACTAATCGTAATTCGCACTAAGAAAATAGAAGAACTTATAAGATTTTATGAGTTCTTAGGGATGTCTTTTGAATATCATAAACATGGGAATGGGCCTTATCATTACTCCTCAGTTTTGAATGAGTTGGTGTTTGAGATATACCCAGAAGTTTCAGAAATCAATCATACAACCGCACTTAGATTAGGGATTGAATTAAAGGATGTTGAAACAATATTAGAAAAACTCAAATCTGCGGATCAGCCTATTGTAAAAATGCCTAGAATGACAAAATATGGCTTAGTTTCTATCGTAGAAGATCCAGACGGCCGTAAAATAGAAATCTCAGAAGAAGGAACCTTTGTTGAAACGGGCGTAATGAAACTCGCGGAATCGTTTCGTTTAAAAAATCGAGGGATTGTTTTCTTAGGCCACTGTTCTGATAATATAGAAATAGGCAATTACATTGAGTTTATTATAAACGGAGAAAAGCGAATACGAAAAGTAGTTGGGGTCGACAGAGGTGTGCGGACAAATAATCCTAACTTTTCTCATGGCTTAATGATTAATTCATTCGAAGATGAAATAGAAGAAATAAATAATTGGAGCCCACAAAATGGTATTGGGAGAATATTTGCAAAAGAAAAAGATCAATAATAGGATCTACAAGCTTTAAACTTCCTCAAGCCTTACCCCCAGCATCTAATCCAGCCTTTACTAGTGCCATTTAATCTAAAAAAATGAATTCAATGGATTTGATTCTTCTAAATTTTTCTGGTTCTCTGACAAATTCCGTGGTACGGAGCATTTTGATAAAATCTGATGCCTTCTAGGCTAAAAGTTTTTTACTTTTGTTGTATAACATCCCCCATCCAAGACGGCCCCTTCAAATGGGCCTGATGTAAAATTTGGAAGGATTTCATCCCTCACTAAAACCCGCTAGCACCTTTGAAGGGGCGTTTGCGGAAGGGGATGT
>JBGCFA010000132.1:0-5711 GCA_045106675.1 Bacteroidia bacterium | reverse complement strand
TGATGCGTTAGGCAAAGCCGCAAAGCTTACATGCAAATACGATAGCAAAGCGCCACTCATTGAGTGGCGCTTTTTTTGGTGTGAGCTAGTAGGTTCGACTTGCCAGCGGAACCTAAAAGAAAGCGTTCCGCTCAGCGATAGGAAAAAAGTGATAGATTGGCCTATTGTAGATTTATCCTCCTCTCTATGGTCGGAGTTCGAAATGGCGCGTTCCGCACAGCGGCTAAGTAGAGTTGCAAAATTTTGAGACGCTTGATAAAGGCCAAATCGAAGCTGCTACATTTTCCCTGAGTTCAGGACGACTTATTGGCCTGCCTGAGATTTCTCCTCCTCTCTATGGCCGGAGTTCAAAATGATGCGTTCCGCAAAGCGGATCAGTAGAGTCGCAAAATCTTGGGACTCTTAATACATGGCAAATCGAAGATGATATATTTTGCCTGATTATACGATTGTTGATTGATCTGTCGGAGATTTCTCCTCCTCTCTATGGCCGGGATTCGAAATGGCGCGTTCCGCACAGCGGTAATAAAAACGAAAACCGATCACACTTTTCACAAGCGGACCGGTTTTCCAATTACCAGGAGGACTAAAATAGTATACAACTTACGCTGCAACTTGCGGATATAAAGCTAACGGATTTAATTCTTGAAGTTCTTCGACTGGGTGGACCGAAAGATGAAGGCTAGAGTATGAGTAAAGCAAATTCTTCACGGTCTCTAGGCTAGTATTGGGATCCATCCAACTTTTTTCTAGGGATCGAGAAAGAATCAATGGCATTTGCAGGCCAAATTGACTGGGTGTCCCTAGTGCTGAAGTACTGATTAGACCAAAACTATGTTCCAAACTACCATCTGCATGGCTTTGAGTAGCATAAATACCAGCGAAGCAAAAAGCATCTTCTTGCTGCTTACTGAGCTTGTATTGTCGCTCTTTATTAGAAAGATAGTAGCCATCAGCTGGAATGAGGCAACGTTGATAACGGATAGGAAGCGAAAACTCTCGGTCGTTGATTACTCGATCAGCAGGCATTACATGCAGTTTGTTACGCTCTGTTCCGGCTAAATCCCAAGCGGGTTCGAAGCCCCATTTGAAAAATCGTAACCTAAATTGTCCATGCTCTTGAATGACTACAGGAGCAAGCTGGCCAGGTTCAAATACCCCGCCTTCTAACAAACGAAGACTAGGGAGGTGAGACTGTGTCTGTGATTCGGGCCGGTACTGCGTGTTGAAAGAGTATTTTGCTATCATTTTTAGCTAATTTTTAATCACCAGACAATTATAGTAGTCTTTTTTGATTAATGCAAATAATATTAGCAAAATTATTCGTGTATTAATTTTATGTAAAACTTTGGAGTATTAATTCAATTTGGCATTTCAAAGGAGTAATTTTGCCCCCGATTTAAGCTTATCATCAATAACATCTACTATGAGTTCTAGACTTTTATCAACTCTCTTCAGTCTGATGCTGCTGACACTCCTTAGCGGAGGTTTGTATGCGCAGGGTGTAACTACCGCAGCCTTTTCGGGTACTGTGATAGACAATGAGGGTACCCCTATGGTTGGCGCGACTGTGATTGCAGTACATGAGCCATCCGGAACACGCTATGGCGCACTCACTCGTGAGGGCGGAAGATTCAACCTCATCAACGTTCGCGTTGGAGGACCTTACAGCCTTACGGCTACTTACGTTGGTTTTGAAGCAGTAAAGCAAGAAGGTATCTACCTTCAGCTTGGCCAAAACCGTCGTGTGAAAATGACGCTTGCGCCTAAAAATGTTACGCTAGGTGAAGTTGAAATTACGGCAAGCTCTGGTATCATGGGCTCTGAGCGCACTGGTGCTGAAACTGTTGTAGGCGAAGCGCAAATCAATGCACTTCCTACGGTATCTCGTGCGATCGGTGATTTTGCTCGCCTTACGCCACAAGCTACTGTCCGTGAAGGTAGTGATGGTTTTGCCATCTCTCTCAACGGTATGAACAACCGCTACAATGCGATCTACATCGATGGTGCGGTAAACAATGATGTATTTGGTCTTGCTGGATCAGGTACTAATGGTGGTCAAACTGGGGTTTCTCCTGTCTCTTTGGACGCGATTGAGCAGTTTCAAATTGCTTTGGCTCCATTTGACGTACGTGTTGGTGGTTTTGCTGGTGGTGCGATCAACGCCGTTACCCGCTCTGGTACCAATGAAATAGAAGCCTCTGTTTACGGTTTTTATCGTAATGAAGCTTTGGCTGGTAAGACTCCTGCTGATGATGAGGACATCGAACGTACTCAGTTAGCTGATTTCACCGCGCTTACTTCTGGTTTTCGCGTAGGTGGCCCTATTGTGAAAGACAAAGTGTTCTTCTTTATCAATGCAGAACTTCAGCGTGAGGAAACTCCTCAGCCATTTCAGTTCTCTACTTACCAAGGAGATGCTACTTCAGCTGACATGACGGCTTTGACTACGAAGCTGAACGGTTATGGATATGAGCCAGGTACCTACACTGACAACCTGTCTTTCCTAAACTCTAATAAGATTCTTGTCAAGTTGGATTTCAACTTGAACGCAAGAAACACGCTTTCTATCCGTCATAGTTATACTGGTGCTGAAAACCTCGAAGGTACTCGCTCAAGCACTCGTAACATTAACTTCCTTGGTGCATCTGAGTACTTTGTGTCTAACACGAACTCTACGGCATTGGAGTTGAACTCTATGATTGGTGATCTTTACGCCAACAACTTGAAGATTAACTTTACTAGCGTCCGTGATGACCGTGATCCTTATTCTGTTGCCAATCCAGGTAGCGATGATGGTAACTTCCCATTTGCGATCATTCAAGATGGTTCTGGTCAGATTCGTTTTGGTTCTGAGCAGTTTTCTACTGCCAACCAGCTAGATCAGGATATCTTCACGATCACTGACAACTTCAGCATCTACGCTGGAAACCATACGATCACTTTAGGTACACACAATGAGTTCTTCTCAGTGTACAACCTATTTGTCCGTCAAAACTTTGGCGTATATGAGTACAGCAGCCTTGATCAGTTCTTGACTGATCAGCCAGCTGATGAGTTCTACCGCTCTTACTCTTTGGTAGACAATGTTACAGGTGATGGTTCTGCTGCTGCTTCTGAATTTTCAGGTGCTCAGTTTGGTGTCTACATCCAAGACGAGTGGCAAGTATCTGATCGTTTAAGCTTAACGGGCGGTCTTCGTTTTGATATCCCAGTTTACTTTACTGACATCCCGGTCAACCAGTCTTTCAACAGCGAAGTGATTCCTGTGATCGAAAGCTTTGGTTATGACTTGCAAGGCGCTCAGACTGGTGATTTCATCAGCCCACAGGTATTAATCTCTCCTCGTGTTGGTTTTAACTATGACGTGAAAGGTGATCGTACTACTGTGATTCGTGGTGGTGTTGGTATCTTTACTTCTCGTATCCCATTGGTATGGCCAGGTGGATCATTTAACAACAATGGTATCATTGTTGGTGGTGATTTCGCGACTGGTGCTACCACTGGTTGGGCTAATGACTGGGATGGAGTATTTAATCCAGACTGGCAAAATCAGCCTCAGCGCGTTACGCCTGAGCAAGGAGAGCCTTCAGGACAGATTGACCTTTTCGCCTCTGACTTCAAAGTACCTCAAGTATTGAAAGTCAACCTCGCTATCGATCAGCAGCTTCCTTGGGGAGTGATTGGTACGCTTGACTTTATCTACAATAAGACTTTGAACAACGTTGCTTACCAGAACGTAAACCTCAAGCCTTCTACTCAGAACCTTGAAGGTGTTGACAATCGTCCTTACTTCGATCGTCGTGATGAGATTGATGATACTTATAGCCGTATCATGTTAGGCTACAATACTAACGAAGGCTATACTTACAACCTCTCTGCTAGCTTGACTAAGCCTTTTGCTAACGGTATCTCTGGTACAGTAGCTTACTCTTACGGTGATGCATTCACGGTATTTGATGGTACTTCTTCGCAGAACTCTTCCCAGTGGAGAAACTTTGCCAACGTCCAAGGCCGTAACTTTGATCAGACTCTTGGTCGTTCTGAGTTTTCTCAAGGACACCGTGTGATCGCTGGTATCAACTATAAGTTTGACTGGAACGCAGGCAAAAACTTCACTACTACTTTCGGTCTATTTTACGAAGGTGCTTCTGGTCTGCCGTATAGCTATGTCTACAATGATGGCGGAGCGATCCAGAATGAAGATTCTCGTGAGTACAGCTTGATTTACATTCCTGCTACTCAGAGTGATATTAATTTGATTGATGATGGTACACGTACTGCAGCAGCTCAGTGGGCTGAATTGGATGCCTTCATCGAAAGCGATCCTTACCTCAGTGCTAACCGTGGTGGATACGCTGAGCGTTTCTCAAACCGTGCTCCTATGGCTCACGTAATTGACTTCAAGGTTATCCAAGATTTCTCTTTCGTAGCTGGTGGCAAGAAGCAAACTTTCCAGTTGACTGCTGATATCTTCAACTTCTCAAACTTTGTTAACTCAGGTTGGGGACGTCGTTACAACGGTGGCTCATTTGGTGCTTTCCAGTTGATTGATTTCGAAGGATTCGAAGACAATACTTTGAAGCCTCAGTTCACCTTCGGTGGTGTTGAGGAAAACAATATCTCTAAAGATAATATCGACGATAGCGGTGTCCAGTCTTCTCGCTGGCAGATGCAACTCGGTGTTCGCTACATCTTCAATTAAGACGTAGTAAACATATCTTACCTTATAAAATCGGCCTCGCATTGCGGGGTCGATTTTTTTATGGGCCTGTTTTAGGATTGCCGCTTCGCGGAACGCTTGGGAATGTCGAATGTTGAAGGAACTCTGCGAGAGCTTGCCTACGCTATGAAGGCAAGCGTTCTGCGAAGCAGCTAAAAAGAGTAATACTCCGATATCAAATAGAGGAAAAATAGTGCATTGGAAAAAGACGCGAATTATTGAATATTAGATATCTTAAATCCACTATTTTATGAAAGCTACTGTCTTTTCACTATTAGTGCTCTTTGTCAGTTTCTCCTATGGACAGACTGATGTGAGCACAAATTCACAAGCCGAGTCTACTCGACCGGATCGACTTGCGCTAAGTATCGGTTTATTCCATGGAGGTGGTTCTCTGGCAGGAGTAGATTTAGAGTTTATGGCAACAGACCGTATTGGGCTTCAGATGGGGGTGGGATATGTCGGCTTTGGCGCCGGGCTAAACTATCACCTCAAACCTACTCCTAGAAGTTCTGCTATCGCCTTGGTGTATTGGCATCAGGGGTTTGATGATGGGTTTGCCCAATCAGCATTAGGGACTACATTTTTGTTTCGAGGCAAAAAGATCCTCACTGCTCAATTAGGTGTTGGCTATCGACTACGTGCAGGAAACATCCCCGAGAGGTTTCAGGAGGTGCCGGTCTTATTGCTTTATTCTTTGGGGATATACCTATGTCGTTCGGGATTTACGCCCAAGAAGTAGGTGGGTGCGTATTGCATACTAATCAATTGTGCGTTCCGCAAAGCGGATCAGTAGAGTCGCAAGATTTTGCGACTCTTGATAAAAGACATATTGAAGAGGCAAGATTTTGCGACTCTTGATAAAGGCAAATCGAAGAAGGAAATTTTCTATCAAGCCTAAAAGGTGAAATTTCTAGCAAATCTAAGATGCTATATTTTGCCTGAGTTCACATTGACTTATCGGCCTGTCTGAGATTTTCCACCCTCC
>JBGCFA010000131.1:0-3464 GCA_045106675.1 Bacteroidia bacterium | reverse complement strand
ACCTTTTTTGTGAAGAGATGGGACTTATATCGAAGATCAGATATAAAGTACCTTTCTACTATAACCGCTCTTGGATCTGTTATCTCAATCCAACGAAAACAGAGGGCATTGAATTGGTGTTTTTGCGCGGCAATGAACTCTCCAATATACAAGGCATCTTGGAGGCCAGAGGTCGTAAACAAGTCAGCGGTATCCTGCTGAGCAAAGTCTCCGAAATCCCTCAAGAGGCGATACGAGAGATCATGCACGAAGCGATCATCTTAGATGAAACCGTCAAATATGAGTCCAAACGTAAAGGGAAATAATGCCTAAATCATCACCTATGAAACTTGTCTTTATCATCGGTCCACCCGCTTCTGGTAAAATGACTGTTGGGGCGGCCTTAGCCGAACGCAGCGATCTAAAGTTGTTTCACAACCATATGTCGATCGAGTTGGTACGCCACTTTTTTGACTTCGGCGAAAAGGGTTTTTCTGGATTGGATAAAAAGATCCGTTGGGCAATATTTGACGCAGTGGCTGAAAGCGAGTTATCCGGTCTGATCTTTACATTGGTTTGGGCGTTCGACGAAGTCGAGGACCATGAATATGTCGCCGAGATTGCCGCGATCTTCGAAAAAAAAGGAGCCGAGATTTGCTATGTGGAGTTGGTATGCGACCTTGATCAACGCCTCTACCGCAATAAACAGCCAAGTCGCCTTGCCGCCAAAGCTTCTAAGCGAGACGTCAAGCGTTCAGAGGAAGTTTTACTCAAACAAGAAAAAAAATACCGCATGAATAGTCTCCTTGGAGAGATTGATTTGCCGAACTATCTAGTAATAGACAATACCCATCTGACAGCAGAGGGAGTTGCTAAGCGGATTCAGGAGGTCTTTTCCATATAGCTTTTGAGCTGCTGGGCTGTCTGCTTTTGGACCTTATTCTTAAAAAAGTTTGTTCCTCCCAGTAGCCATCCTTTCCAACCCATGGCCTGTGTCGCCCATTTACGCATCGGAAAACGGTCTATGTGGCGATAGATTTTGCCATCCTTAAAAACAAAGCTCGCTTCGACGATATTGTGGACCTTACGACCCGACGGACCAAAGCTGTATTTGGCTTCCCAATGCGCCGAGCCATTATTGTCATTGGCCTTTACATCAGAAAATTCGACGTATAGATCCTTACCGTTTTTCAAAAGCATCTCCCACATCTTCCGGACTTCGTTGGCCTGGAGTTCGCCGAAGGCATCATCATGAAAAACCGCCTCATCATGATAACAGGCAGCCATAGTCTTCGCATCTCGCTTCGTAAATGCAGTGTAAAAAGTCTTGATTAGGTCTTCCATATTAGTTTTCCATTTTGGTGCCGACCATAACTTTCCATGGACGGACTTCCCATTTTTTGATCAGGCCTTGCCGAACGTAAGGATCGTTTTGGGCAAAATTTGCCGCAACACTCCTATCTGTTCCCTGAAACAATAATACAGCTTTATCTGCAGGTTCCTCTAAAGCACCACCCAATAATAAATCACCTGCTGCTACAGCAGCTTGCGCATGTGCCAAGTGGGTAGCTCTAAAAGGAGCGCGTTTTTCGACAAAGGCATCTACGGTTTCGTAGAATAGCAAAAAATACATCTTTATTGAATTTTGAAAGTAGGATTATAAATCAAGCCAAGGATATTGCCCCAAGGATCTTTGACCGAAGCAATCATCAGAGGACCTCCAACACTATGTGGAGCCTCGTGGATACTCGCTCCTAAATCTAACAAATGCGCATAGACGGTTTCTATATCCTCGACTCCCCAATAGAGAAATAAGCTATCCTTTTTCTCTTCAGCTTTGACTTCGGTCGGCTGGATACCCAACTCAAATCCACCAATATTGAAGCCCACATAAAATGGCTCATCGAAATAGGGTTCAGTTTTGAAGGCTTGGCTGTACCATTTTTTTGCGGCTTCTATATCGCTTACTTGGTAGGCGGCGGTGCGGAGACCTAGAAAGGGGGAGGGCTTAGGATGATTTTGGGACATGATGATAAGTTTGACTAACTAATACATGGTGTTTGGATTGGCGGACTGTTCAGGAATCTGTTGGATCGAATCCCAATGCTCACAAATTTTGCCATTTTCTTCAAAACGGAAGAAATCCATCGTTACATATTGATCATTACCCGGCCAAGTTTGATGGGTATGGAGTGCGACTAAATTCCCTTCTCCGATACAACGCACAAATTCGATGGATTTCTCAGGATATTCCTTTTGCATCCTTTCAAAATAATGAATAAAGCCTTCTAGGCCGTCCCCAACATCAGGATTGTGTTGAATGTATTGCTCGCCTACATACGTTTCTATCGCTTGGCGAGGCTTGCCTGCATAGGCCATACGGTAAAAAGCAATCGCGTTTTCTTTATTCTGCGCTAAGTCCATCTTGAGTATTATTGGGGAGTTCTCTAGATACCTAAAATCTACAATTATCCGTCAAGCCTAAGTGAAATTATGCCTCTAAATAGCTGAGGCGCCAATCGATCAAACAATCCCGAAAGCTTTGCAGTTGATAGTATCTCAAGCCATTTTATATGATACGTTTTTTCCTCTTCATTATGCTTTCTAGCCTTATGACTCAATCTACAAATAAGTTGAAAATTGATTTTGGCGCTGACAAAACTGGTCAGAGCTGGCGAGTTATCAATGATGGTGTGATGGGAGGCCTTTCCCAAGCTAATGCTGAGTTTCAAACAAACAGTGTGTTGTTTCAAGGCAAAATTTCCTTGGACAATAATGGTGGTTTTTCTTCCTATCGTAGTCCCTTCGCAAAGATGGATTTTGCAGAGTTTGAGAGCGTCAGTATTCGCTTCAAAAGCAAGGGGCCTACTTTTGGCTTTAGCATGGAGACCAGCTCCTATTTTTATCAACCCAATTATAAAGCAATCCTCCAAAGTGAAAGCACAGACTGGCAGACGCTCACTTTCAAGCTCACAGACTTTAAGCAATATCAGTTAGGTCGCCCCACTGGGGAACGCTTAGTCGAATCTGACAAAGCCAAAATTATTCGCATCGGTTTCATCAATCACGACAAAGTAGCCGAGTCTTTCGAGCTAGAGATAGATTATATCATATTTGAGTAGAGGTGGGGATTTGAATTTTCTCTCTGCATTCATCATGAAAATTCGCTAATGGACTTTCCCAAGCGTTCCGCGAAGCGGTAATCCTAAAAACCTAATTGCAGCTCCTCACTCAATACTAGCTTGCGAAAATAACGCACATTAGCCGTATCGGCCTTTTCGAGCTCGATCCAAGCGTCCATATCCGAATCGCTATATTGACTTTTATGGCAGCGGATGGCTTTATGTGAGATGTCTTCTTCCTCTTCGCTATAGCGAACGCGTGTGTCCAGTGCGCTACGATCAGCATAGCTGAGATTCCAACCTTCATAGAGCTTTGCTTGCTCTTCGCTCCAACTAAAGTAATATAGGCTGAGATCGTTTTGC
>JBGCFA010000130.1:0-13185 GCA_045106675.1 Bacteroidia bacterium | reverse complement strand
TAAACCAATACCAGACACCCAATCCCAAAAGGAGCGTAGTTGAAGTAGCATAGACTGGCCGTCAGTGTTCTAAATTATAAGTTATGAATTAACTCCAACTATTGGAAATTTCTTTTCTCGATCAGTTGATTTAGCCGAGTCGACGGGGAGTAGGAAATAATTCTAAAACTTCTTTGATGCCGCTTAGCGACATATAGGGTTTATCCAATAAATCATTTGCATCTACCTGTTCATGTACCCATGTGGTGTGATAAGGAATATGGATCGCAGAGACACCTATCTCGATCATTGGCAGTATATCTGAACGGAGAGAATTGCCGATCATCACCATCTCATTTGCGTCTAAGCCATATCGATTAAGGAGGCTTTGATAGGTATCAGGATCCTTTTCGCTCACGATTTCGACATGCTTAAAATACTTCTCCAGGCCACTACGGGCATACTTCGTCTCTTGCTCAAATAAGTCTCCCTTCGTCAAAAGCATCAATTCATAGTCCTCATCAAGCGAGTCTAGCACATGCTCTACATCTGGCAGCAACTCAATTGGCTTTGCCAGCAATCTTCGCCCCAAATCAATGATTTCCTGTACCTCACGCCCACTCAATTCAAAATCGGTCAGTTCCAAAGCAGTTTCGATCATCGATACGATAAATCCTTTCGCTCCATAACCAAAGGTCGTTAGATTGCGCTTTTCGGTTTCATAAAGTTGATCTGCTATTTTTTGCTGATCTATATGGCGGAGCAATAATGCTTCAAATCCATGTTCGGCCTCGCGATAGTTTGGTTCATTGGCCCAAAGAGTATCGTCCGCGTCAAATGCGATAATTTTGATAGTATCTGTTTGCATAGCTAGGTAGTGGACAGGCAAATTGTGTATATTTATTCTTGGTGTCAACTCAAAAACATATTCGCCTTTGGGGAGTAGCCCTCCTATTGATCGGGGCTCTAATTTTGATGCTTTCGGCTGAGTCGCCGAACGATCAACTCTCTTTCAATCGTGATGTCCGACCGATCCTCAATCAACATTGTCTGAGTTGTCATGGCGGGGTACGTCAGAATGGTGGTTTTAGCCTCTTATTTGAAGCAGATGCTTATCTCCCGACTGAGTCTGGACAAACCGCCATTGTGCCCGGAGATGCCGATGCCAGCGAGTTGTTTAGACGATTGAAGCATTCCGATCCTGAGATACGCATGCCTTATGATGCCCCCTCACTCGGGGAACGCGAAATCGAGATCATCGGTCGTTGGATCGATCAAGGCGCCAAATGGGAAACTCATTGGGCCTACCAAAAACCACAAAAAACCACTCCCCCCATTGATAGCATCGCCGCTATCGATGCCTTTGTCAAGGCTCAACTGAAATCTCAGCAACTCGCCCTCAATCCTCCAGCCAGCAAAGCTCAACTTTTGCGGCGTTTGAGTTTAGATTTGACAGGCTTGCCTCCTAAGCCTAGCCTTGCCCAAGCTTATCTACAAGACAATAGCCCCCAATCATATGATAACTTAGTCGATAGCCTTTTAGCCTCCCCTTCCTTCGGAGAACACTGGGCCAGTATGTGGCTCGACCTAGCTCGATACGCTGACTCCAAAGGATACGAAAAAGACCTCAATCGACATATTTGGCCTTATCGCGATTGGGTGATCCGCGCCTTCAATGACGATATGCCCTTCGATCAGTTTACCGTCGAACAAATCGCAGGCGATCTTCTCCCCTCCCCTAGCGAAGACCAATTGATAGCCACAGGCTTTCTCCGCAATAGCATGGCCAATGACGAGGGCGGCACGGACGACGAAGAGTTCCGCATAGCGTCTCAGATAGAACGTGTCGGCACCACTTGGGAAGTTTGGATGGGCACTACTATGGCTTGCGTACAATGCCACAGTCATCCCTATGACCCGATCAGACATGAGGCCTTTTATGGCTCCATGGCCTATCTCGGCAATACTGCCGATACCGATCTTTACAACGAACAACCTAAGTACTATCGCTACCCAGACAGCTTAATCAGCGGAGTACAGCAAAAAATCAATTGGGTGCTAACGCAAGCAGAGCAGAAAGTCAGTTTGCCCGACACCTTTTTTCATCCACAGACACAATCTATCCTTTGGCAATTGGGATTTCGACGCATCGAGGGCGAGGAGTTTCAGACTCATAGCGAACTGATCGAGCTCAATAGTCCCCTGCAAGAGGCGGTTTCACAAATACAGGACTCCTCATGGGTCATGTATCGGGCCATTGATTTGACGGGCATCGCCCAACTTGATATTCATTATACGACTCCTCATTCGGGTGCTTATCTAGATATCTACCGGGATAGTCTTTATGGACCGCTGCTCGGAACGCTCCGCCTCGACAATACTGATGGTTGGAAACAGTCAGGCACTCGCTCATTGGAGATCAGCCCGCTGAGCGGAACGCATGATCTCTACTTCCACTTTCGTATGGCGGAGGACTTTAGCAATGAATTAGTGCGACTGGATTGGTGGCAGCTTATCCCAGCTGAATCTGCCTATAGCCAAGGCAATCAAGCCTTCAAAGATTCCTTAGAAGCACTTGCTCAAGTTCCGGCTCAGCCTAGTTTGGTCTTACAAGAGTTAAGCGGAGAAAATAGGCGTCAAACTCAACTTTTCAATCGTGGCAATTGGCTCGATCCGATGGCTGTGATTGAGCCTCATCTACCTCAAATCTTTACGGCGGCGCCGAACGATAGACTGCAACTCGCTCGCTGGATGGTAGCGCCCAATAATCCCCTGACTGCAAGAGTCATCGTCAATCGTTTTTGGCAGCAGATATTTGGGCAAGGCTTAGTGGCAACGCCTGAAGATTTTGGCACTCAAGGTAGCAGGCCTAGTCATCAAGCCTTATTGGATTATTTGGCAGTAGAGTTTCAGACCACTCATGGCTGGTCCGTCAAAGGCCTCCTGAGAGAGATCGTTCTCACAGAGACCTACCGACAAAGCAACCAAAGTGATAGTCTCCGCGAAGCCATCGATCCTTACAATCGCTTGCTGTCGAGGAGCAAACGCGTTCGGCTATCTGCCGAACAAATCCGCGACCAAAGCCTTGCAGTAGCAGCTTTGCTCAAAACCGAGATGTATGGTCCACCAGTACGGGTCGAAGCTCCAGTCTCCAATGATCCCTATCGTCAAGGCAATTTGATTGATTTTGATCCTTATCGACGCTCGGTTTATAGTTTTTGGAAACGGACCTATCCGATTCCTTTCCAGATCACTTTTGATAGTCCTCAACGCAACATCTGTAGCAGTCGTCGCATCAATACCAATACCCCGCTCCAAGCTCTCAGCCTGCTCAATGACTCGATCATGTTTAGAGCGGCGCAGCACTTAGCGGCACAATTTGCTACCGAGGCTGACGAAACAATAGCCATCACCAACGCTTATAAAAAGCTGTTCTATCGTTCTCCGCAGGAGTCCAAACGCAAGGCCCTAATTGCTTTCTATCGGCAAGCCTTACAAACTTATCAAGAGGATGAAATTTTGCTAGCGAGTCTAGCCGATGAAGGTTTTGAGTTGACACCCCAACATGCCGCCTTGAGCCTGACGATGAACGCACTTTTGAACCTCGACGAATGGATCAGCAAACCTTGATATGAACCACTTTGAACAAGCATATTTTGAATACGCCCGTCTTAATAGCAGACGAGAGTTTTTAAAAAAATCCATGACGGGTTTAGGGGCGATTGCCTTAGGTTCATTGGGATTAGGGGCGACACCACTCACAAAAGCCTCGCAGTCCCAATTATCGGGGCCAGGCTTACCACACTTTGCCCCCAAAGCCAAGAATGTCATCTTCCTCCATATGGCGGGGGCGCCTTCGCAGCTTGAGTTATTTGACTACAAACCCGAACTCGCCAAACTCGATGGACAGCCGGTACCCGCCTCCCTCATGGAAGGGAAGCGATTTGCTTTTATCAAAGGGCGACCCAATTTATTGGGACCGCAGGCAAGCTTTCAACAATATGGCAAGTCCGGTGCCTGGGTTTCTGAGCATCTACCACACTTTGCCCAGCAAGTGGATCAAGTGAGTTTTCTCAAAGCCATGCATACTGACGAGTTTAACCATGCTCCCGCCCAATTTATGGTGCATACGGGTAGTCCACGTTTGGGACGACCGAGTATGGGCGCTTGGGTAGCCTATGGTTTGGGCACAGAAAATGCTGATTTGCCTGCTTTTGTGGTGTTACTTTCAGGAGGTCTTGACCCCAGTGCGGGTAAAAGTATATGGGGGAGCGGTTTTTTACCAACGGTGCATCAAGGAGTACAAATCCATAGCAAGGGCGATCCAGTCCATAATCTCGGCAATCCTGCGGGAGTCAGTGATGAACTACGCAAGCAGTCCATCGAAATGATCAATCAGATCAACCATGATGAATACGAGCAAGTAGGCGATCCAGAAATCTTGGCGCGCATCTCTCAATATGAATTAGCCTTTCGGATGCAAAGCTCTGTCCCTCAGACGATGGATATAGCTGACGAACCCGCTTACATTCACGAAATGTATGGTACTGAGCCGGGCAAAAAGTCTTTTGCCAACAACTGCTTACTAGCCCGTAAACTGGTCGAAAAAGGGGTGCGTTTCATCCAATTATTTGATCGGGCATGGGATCATCATGGCGTAGGCAAAGGCAATGGTGTCAGTACTGGCTTGGCCAATGCCAGCAAAAAAATAGACCGCCCGATTGCAGCCTTACTCAAAGACCTCAAACAAAGGGGACTTTTAGAGGAAACCTTGATCGTCTGGGCGGGTGAATTTGGGCGTACTCCAATGATGGAAGCGCGCTCAGGAGCCAATTATGCCGGACGCGATCATCATAGTGATGCATTTACGGTCTGGTTAGCCGGAGGCGGAATCAAAGCAGGACATACTCATGGCGAAACTGACGAAATTGGTTTCAATGGCATCGCTGGGCGAACGCATATCCATGATTTGCAAGCGACCATTTTGCATTGTCTCGGCTTAGACCATGAACGCTTGACTCATAGTTTCCAAGGTCGAGAGTTTAGGCTTACCGATGTACATGGGAACGTTATCAAAGAAATCTTAGCTTAGGAACACTCAAATCAGTAAGCGTCTTCCTACTTTATACTTAAATCTAACTACCGATTTATCTACTACTATGAACCGCTACCTACTCTTATTACTCGGGGTCAGTCTTTGGATACTCTCTTGTAGCAAAGCTGTCCCGCCGCCAGAAGTGAGCCTCCCTGCAGGTTTTGTCATCGAACATCTTTATAGTCCCACTGCTTTTGAACAGGGATCTTGGGTATCCATGGCTCCAGATGACAAAGGCCGTATCATCGCCTCTGATCAATATGGACACCTCTATCGTATCGTACCAGATGCGATTGGAGTAGGGAGTTCGGCCAAGGTCGAAAAGCTCAATATCGAGATCGGGCATGCCCAAGGAATGCTATATGCTTTCAATAGCTTATATGTCGTGGTCAACTCTCATGAAGGCATAAGTGAGCGCAATAGTGGTTTATATCGCCTATTTGACACAAACGGGGACGATCAGTTCGACAAGGTCGAAACCCTCAAAGAATTTGAAGGCTCAGGAGAGCATGGACCGCATACCATCCTCCTATCTCCTGACGGCCAATCTCTCTATCTCATCGCAGGCAATCATACTGACCTCCCAGAAATGGATCACTATCTCCTGCCAAAAAACTGGGGTGATGACAGACTTTTTCCGATTTACAAAGACCCTCGCGGCCATGCTTATGATCGCGGCGCCCCCGGTGGTTGGGTGACGCAGCTTGACCCAGAAGGCAAAGAGTGGACCCTAGTCAGTGCCGGTTATCGCAACCCTTATGATATGACCTTCAATGCCGACGGCGATCTATTTGTCTTTGATGCAGATATGGAGTGGGATATGGGGATGCCTTGGTATCGTCCGATTAGGCTTTGTCATGCCACTCGCGGTAGTGAGTTTGGCTGGCGTACAGGCTCTGGCAAGTGGTCTAGCTACTATCCTGACAACCTTCCTCCAGTAGTCAATATCGGTCAAGGTTCGCCTACAGGCGTGGTTACAGGCCAAGGACTTAAGTTCCCGACTCGCTATCAAAAGGGAATGTTTTTGTTTGATTGGAGCTTTGGTACGGCCTATTTCATAGAACTCTCCCCTGAAGGCAGTAGCTGGACAGGCACCAAAGAAGAGTTTATGTCAGGCACTCCTCTACCACTGACTGATGGCATGGTAGGCCCAGACGGAGCCATGTACTTTTTGACCGGAGGCAGACGCTTGCAGTCAGATCTTTATCGAGTTTACTATCAGGGTACAGAGAGTACGGCTGCGCCGAACGCTACCCAGTTTAGCGAGACAGAGAGTGCTTTGAGAGAGCAGCGGATGGCTTGGGAGCAGCGCCTAAGCGAACGCGAAAATATGAATGCCCAGGACGAAGAAGAATTAGCCCAAGCATATAGAGATGCCCTGAGTAGTTCCGATAGATTTGTGCGCTATACTGCTCGTCTTACCGCAGAAGAGCAGGAAGACACTGACGTAATCAGCAATAAAGTTCAAGCAGAACGCGACCCAAAAGTCCGCCTTGCTTACATTTTAGCCTTAGCTCGCGGCAGTGACAATGATCAATATCAAGAAGTGATCAATCAAGCCTTGGCACGCTATAATTTTGAAGTCTGGCCCGTTGATTTCCAGTTGGAGTTGGTACGAGGGATGGCTTTGAGCTTTGCTAAGAAAGGCATGCCTGAAGAGCCATATCGGAGCCAGATTGTCGGAAATTTATTGCCACACTTTCCCAACAAAGACACTCGCCTCAATCGCGATCTATGCGAGCTATTGGTTTATCTCAAAGCGTCAGAAGCAGTTGAGCGTACCGTGCCTTTGCTGACGGGAAAATCTTTGGGACAAATGCCAGTAGAGATGATCGATGTCGCTTTGATCGACCGCAGCGAACAGTACGGCCCGACCATCAAGGACATGCTCGAAAACATGCCGCCAGTTGAAGAAATTTCACTGGTACATCACCTGAGTTTCGCAACCGAAGGTTGGACGCCCGAACTGAGGCGCAAATATTTTGAGTGGTACCATGACGCCATGCAAATGGATGGCGGTGTCAACTACAAAGGATTTTTGGATCAGATGCGATTGGTCGCCTTGGACAATGTCCCCCTCGGGGAACGCTCAGCCATGGCCGAAATCGTCGGAGAAATCCCGACCACAGTGGATTTGGCGAATCTCCCGCAAGCCGAAGGTCCCGGCCAAAATTGGCATACCAAAGTTGTGAGAGATGCTTACTCCAAATCACGTAGAGAAGAAAAAGCACGCAACTTCGCTCAAGGAGCCAAGATGTACAAAGCGGCCATGTGTGAGACTTGCCATCGAATGAAAGGCGCTGGTGGCAATGCTGGCCCAGATTTGACTCAAATAGGCACACGCTTTAGACTCAATGAGATCGTCCAAGCAACCGTTACACCAAGTGATCATGTCTCAGATCAATATGCTGCGACTATCCTCACGCTCAAAGACGGCAAAAAGATGATGGGACGGATCGTTCGGGAAACCGATACAGAAATCATCCTCAATCCATCCCCCCTAGCACCTGACAAGACCATCAGTGTCGCCAAAGCCGATGTTAGCGAACAAAGTCTCTCAGCCGTATCACCGATGCCGGGTGGCCTGCTCAATCGACTCAATGAGGACGAAGTACTTGACCTGATGGCCTATCTCATGGCCGGAGGTGATGAGAGTAATGAGATATATGAGTAGCGTTGGCAATCCATGCCGCAGTAGGGAATCCGTAGTCCGTAGCTTTATAGCTACCGACTACGGATTCTTAATTATCGACTAATTTTCTGAAACCGTTTGCAACCCTTTTTTTATTATTATTGTCGTTCATTTATCAAAATAAAGCGTACTACTCTACTATTGACTTTGCGATACTTTACTAACCTCATTATTTCCTTGAACTATGCTTTTCCTCCGCTATTGTTTAATAGTATCTAGCTTCCTATTCTTAGTCCCCACTTTTCTAAATGCTCAGATTGTCGATCAACTCGAGACCATTGATGTGTTTTTAGAGTGCGATGCCTGTAATGGCAATTTGGTACGAGAAGAGATTCCTTATGTCAATTATGTACGTGATCCCGAGCTGGCACAGGTGCATATTTTTGTGGTCAGGATCAATACTGCGGGAGGCTCTCGCTTTACCTTTAACTTTATTGGCTTGCAAGTATTTGAAGGGATCAACAATACCATCACCTATACCTCTTTGCCGACGCAGACATCACAGGAGATTCAAGAAGATCTCATCAAAAAGGTTCGTATTGGCTTGGTAGGCTATCTCGCACATACAGATATCGGCGATCAGATGGTGCTAAACGTTCCCCAGGGGGATGATAAAAGAACAAAAACGACTATGTCCCAGCAAGATGATCCTTGGGACTTCTGGCTTTTTGAAATCTATGCCAATGGAAATCTCTCACTACAGTCTCAGCGTACTACGGCCAATATTTGGAGCGGTCTAGAGGCCGAACGCGTAACCAATGAATACCGCATCCGCTTACGCCCATATTACAGTTATCGCTTGCAAACCATCAAACGTGATTCTCTGGACCCATTGGTCAGTCGCGTCGAACGTTACGGTTTCAATGGTAGCATCGTCAAGAGCATGGGCGACCATTGGTCAGCAGGTTTTTTTCACAATGCGCTAACCGACAACTTTCAAAACATCAATTGGGGTACCAGTATTGGGCCTGCTTTAGAGTATAATATTTTTCCTTATGATGAGGTAGCTCGCCGTGAATTTACCATCGCATATCGCACAGGCTATCTATATCGCGACTATCTAGAAGAAACCTTGTTTGGACAGTATAATGAGCACCTTTGGAATCAATCGCTCAGTGTTAATTTGCGGATTCGTGAAACTTGGGGCTCTATTTTTGCCGGCCTAAGTGGTTCACATTATTTTCATGATTTTAGTGCTAATCGTTTGGCGTTCAACAGTCGCGTCAATTGGCGTGTCTTCAAGGGACTCAATATGAATGTCCGTGGTGATTTTGCCTTGATCAATGACCAACTCAACCTCCCTAAAGGAGATGCTAGTCTAGAAGATATTTTGCTGGCACAAACTCAGTTAGCAACTAATTATAATGTATTTCTCTCTGCGGGTCTGAGTTATAACTTTGGCTCGATCTACAATAATGTGGTGAATACGAGATTGTAACGAAATTCGGCTTTTCAAGCTATAGATGCAGGGCTTTCATATGAAAGTCCTGCTTTTTTATTGGGCGGTGAGGAGAATTATCACAATTAACTTATAGTCATTATGACCATAATGACTATATTGATGCAAAATCTCTCACGATGAAAGCCTCAATATACTTTTTGCTACTAGGCATGTCGCTGTCAATTGCTTGTAACAATACTAAACCAAGCGATTCAAAAGACGCCTCTAAATCTTTTCTATCGGCCCTTGAAATAGTAGAAACGCCCGTCAAACGTAATCATTATGGAGCCAAATACGAACCCATACAAGGCGTTCTCCATGGAGCAGGGCAAGATATCGATGGTTTCAACGACTATACGCAAGTATTGGGTACGGAGCGATATCCTATCTTTTATATGACCTATGTAGGCATTACAGATAGCAAAGAGCGCGTAGCCGAATGGGGAGCCGGTCTCAAAAGGGAACTCAGCACTATGCCCGCCGATGTGATGCCCCAAATTGGCCTCAATATGACAGGCGGTAACGATGATGGTTCTGGACAGGTAGGCTCAGTGGCCGAAGGTAAGTTTGACGAGCAGATCGCAATCTTTATTCAAGCTTTACAAGCCCTTGATCGCAAATGTTATGTCCGTATTGGTTATGAATTTGAAGGAGCCTGGAACGGCTATGAACCTGCTGGCTATGTGGCTTCCTTTATCAAAATCACACAAGAGCTTCGAGCAGCCAATGTAGAGGCAGCAACCGTTTGGTGCTCTGGCGGCGGTTCGGCCAACTTTATGCCTTGGCAGCAACTCCTCACCTACTATCCCGGCGATGAATGGGTCGATTGGTGGGGCATTGATATATTTTCGCCTGAAGAAATCACGGACCCGCGCCTCTTAGCCTTTCTCCAAAAAGCAGATGAATATCAAAAACCGGTGATGATTGGCGAGACTACACCACGCTTTGTCGGTACCCTTGGGGGCATCACTTCGTGGAACGCTTGGTTCAAACCTTTTTTCCAGCTTGTCTATAAAAACCCTCAGATCAAGGCGATCTCTTATATCAATTGGGATTGGGTGTTTTGGTCTGACAAACTCGGTTTTCAATGGCATGATTGGAAAGATGCTCGGATTGAGCAAAATGACACCATCAGCCAAGCCTATGTGCAAGAACTCAGTAAGCCGATCTTCATTCATTCGGAAGAAAGTAAAAAATGAGGCGATTTTGGGCTAAATTCGTCTTCTAGCCTTAGCCTATGTCTTTACTTTCAGCCTATATCCTCACTCACAATAGCAAGCGATATTTGCTACAGATCATAGACACCATTGCTCCGGTCGTGGACGAGATATTGGTGATAGATAGCGGGAGTACTGACGGGACACAGGAGATGGTTACGGCCTTGCCGAACGCTCAGTTGATTAAACACCCGCTCGAAAACTTCAAGGCTCAACGCAATTATGCTACGAGTATTTGCAGCCATGAGCATGTGCTATTTTTGGATTCTGATGAATTGCCTGATGCAGACTTCATGGCTTCGCTTGCTCAGATCAAAGCAGCAGGATTTCCACATGAAGCTTATCGAGTCAGACGACATTGGGAGGTGATGGGACAGCCCATACATTGTATCTATCCCATTGTCTCACCAGACGGACCGGTACGCTTATTAGATCGCAGGAAAGTCAATTTTGACAATGCAAATATCGTCCACGAAACGCCTTCTGGCTGGACTAGTCTCGGTGAGATTGGCGGTGGTTTACGTCATATTACTTTTCATGACCAGGCCGAGTTATCCCTCAAGCTAGAACGATATACAACACTCGCCGCCCAGCGATTGGTCGAACAAGGCAAACCGACTCATCTACCCAAAGCTTTGCTTTCGGCTATTGCAGCTTGGATCAAATGGTATGGATTGAAGGGCGGATTTAAGGATGGTTGGCTGGGGCTGCGGTTAGGCGTTTATGCGTTCCAGTACAGCTGGAAAAAATATAGAAAAGCGCAACACTTGAAAAGCCCCAAACACACTTGACTACTTTTCAGTCAGTTCGGTTTCTTTTTCTATTTCAGCTTTAAGGGTGGCTTCGTCTGAAGCCTCAATGATAGCGTCCTCCAATGGAGGTTCATCATCCGTAAAGAAGAGAGAATACAGTATGCCTCCCGCCAAGGCTAAACCAATAATGGCCAAAGAGAGCCATTCGGGAAAATGGATGTGTTGGACAAAGACCAACTTGACGCCGACATAGCCCAATATGACGACCAGACTATACTTGATGTAATGAAACTTCTGCAGCATATTGGCGAGAAAGAAATACATAGACCTGAGGCCAAGGATCGCCAATATATTAGAACTAAAGACCAAGAAGGGGTCAGTCGTAATCGCCAAAACTGCTGGGATACTATCTAAGGCAAAAAGAATATCAGTACCCTCAATCACCAGCAAAGCCAAAAAAAGCGGCGTTCCTGCAAGGATATGCCGCTTGCGCACAAAAAATTGCTCGCCCTCAATCGTCTTCGTAATCGGGAAGATTTTGCGCACGTATTTGAAAAACCCTGCATTTTGAAAACCTTCCTCATCATCTGAAGACACCAACATCCTAAAAGCAGTGTACAACAAAAATGCGCCAAAAATATAAGTGGTCCAGCTAAAACGATTGATAAGGACGACGCCAAAGAGGATCATCAAGGCTCGGAAGATAATCGCTCCTAGAATACCCCAAAACAGGACTCTATGTTGATACTTTTGTGGGATCTTGAAGGAGGCAAAGATGACCGCAATCACAAAGATGTTGTCTACGCTCAAAGAGAGTTCGACCAGATAGCCTGTCACATACTTGATTACGGCTTCAGTAGGAGCAATCTCCGTTGGGTTGGCAACCAAACCGTTGCTATAAAGCAAATAGATCACACCCGAAAAGCTAAGGGCTATCGTTACCCAAACCGCCGTCCAAATGGATGCTTCACGCGTACTGATCACATGGGCCTCACGATTAAACACACCGAGGTCCACCGCCAAAAAGACGATCACGACAGCAATGAATATTCCCCAGACTAACATATTTTTAACTTATGACTCTTTCCGAATACGAATAGTAACAACCAACGTTGTCAAAAAGAGTTTTCTCCTTGTAAGCAAAGAGCATAAGGACACTTCTTTACGGCTATGTACTCGATAGGGCAATCATCTTATCTTCGATCATGTGCACGAGTTCCGTAAAGCGGGGTTCTCTTTTAGTTTCCCGACCTCGCTCCAAAGAGAGGTCAATATGGACGTGTTCCACGAAGTGGGAAGGAGCGGCTTTCATGATATAAATATCATCTGCGAGATACACAGCCTCCGAAATATCATGTGTAATAAATACTACCGTAGGATGAAACTCAGTCCAAAGATCGGACAACATATCCTGCATTTGGAGGCGTGTCTTGATGTCGAGTGCCCCGAACGGCTCGTCCATCAAGAGGATTTCGGGATTAGCGAGCAAACTGCGAGCAATCGCCACACGCTGTAACTGACCACCTGATAGCGTTGGGTACTGGGCGTATTTTTTTTCATGCCCTTCTAGTCCGACGGCACGAATCATTTTCATCGCCTTTTCTTCGCGCTCGTCTTTGTCGATCCCTTGAAATTTAAGCCCTAGGCTAACGTTTTCCAATACGTTCATCCAAGGCAGAGAAGAATAGCGTTGAAAGACCATCCCTACTCTATTATCCGGTCCGACAGGCTGTCCTTTGACGAGGACTTCGCCAGAAGTAGGTTTTTGCAGACCTGCGATATAGCGCAGCAAGGTAGATTTACCACAACCAGACATCCCCAGAATAACGACAAATTGGCCCTGATTGGGTTTGTCTTCGACTAGGAGCTGGAGATCTTGGATGATATAGTTTTGACCACCGTCATAACTCTGGCTGATATTGCGCAGCTCGATGAGATTTGCGTGTTCGGTATCGTGAAATGTTACCATGTTTACTTCTTCTCCTGTACGTATTTATGACGAAACAATA
>JBGCFA010000013.1:0-8719 GCA_045106675.1 Bacteroidia bacterium | reverse complement strand
ATAAAGAGCATCAAGCCCGTCTGGACAATACTCAATACAAATCCCTGAATGATATGACGCTTTTTGTAATGGCCTACTTCATGCGCCAAGACAGCGACTAATTGTTCTTCTTCGTAGTTTTCAACCAAGGTATCATAAAGCACGATCTTCTTGCGTTTGCCTAGGCCAGAGAAAAATGCATTGGCTTTGCTGCTACGCTTAGAGCCATCCATCACTAAGATATTGTCGAGGGGAAAGTTCACAGATTTGCTGTAAGCTTCGATTTTGTTGCGTAGTGAGCCACCTTCTAGCGGTGTCAATTTGTTGAATAAAGGTAGTAGCCAACTCGTATAGAAGATATTCACGACTACCAAAAACAAACTCACAAAGCCCCAAAACCAGACCCAGAAGTTTTCGCCTAGCCAATCGACCAAGCCTAAAAATATCCCCATCACGATGCCTCCAACGATTAGGGTCAAAGCCCAGCCTTTGATTTTGTCCAGCCAGAAGGTTTTGGCTGTGGTTTTGTTGAAGCCAAAGCGCTCCTCGATCACGAATGTCTGATAATACCCAAAAGGCATACTGGTGATCTCTCCCACCAAAAATAAGACCCCAAAAAAGGCCAAGGGCAAAGCTATCGGATGCTGCGTATAAATGCGTATTTGTTCATCCAGCCATCCAAAAGTACCAAAATAGAGTAGCGCCAACATTACCACAAAGCTGATGATCCCTTGTAGAAGCGAAAAGCGATAGTTGACGTGATGGTATTCGTATGACTTTGCATACTTTTCATCATCATATACACCTTGTAAAGTCTCTGGCAAGTCAGCACCATGATTGCGGAGATTGAGCCAAGAGAGCACGCGTTCTAGCGCATAGCTAGCCACGTATATGCCAAGAATAATGTATAGGAGAGTTTCAGGCTTCATGCGGCAAAAGTACAAAAATCCGACTCAATACGGTATCTTTCAATATGATAAGAATCATCATACTAGCGACAACCTTTCTAATATTAACTTTGGCATGTGGACAAAAATCTTTGGATCAGGCCTACTCGGCCGAACGCTTGAAATTTAAGGACGCCAGTTTTGATGTTGTCAAGGTGAATGAGCTTGCTACCTTAGAATTTTTGTCTCGTGATGAAAACGATAAGCCTTTTACAAGCTTTAAGGCAGTAGATGCGAGCGTTCCCCAAGGGGATAAAAAGCTCGTATTTGCTACCAATGGAGGGATATTTGAGCCAGATTTTATGCCTTCTGGTCTCTACATCGAGAACGCCAAAACGCTTAGTCCTCTCAATCAAAAAAAGGCAAAAGGGAATTTCTATTTGGAGCCCAATGGGGTCTTTTTTATTGGTGAGACTGAAAAAAACATCCTCACGACCCAAGCGTTCGCCAAGGCGAAAATCCCCTGCAAAACCGCCATCCAATCAGGGCCGATGCTCGTGATCAAAGGGGCGATCCATCCCAAATTCAACGAGGACTCTCCCAATAAATATATTCGATCCGGTGTCGGTATCAATGCCAAAGGACAAGTCATCTTTGCGATCTCCAATCAACCAGTCAATCTGTATCATTTTGCTAGCCTTTTCAAGGAACGCTTGGGCTGTGTAAATGCGCTTTATCTCGATGGGGCGATCTCGGAGATGTATTTGCCTACGCTCGGTCGCAAAGACAAGGGCCGTGCATATGGGAGCATTATTGCGATTTGGGAGTAGAGATAAGTGGGATCTGGACTTTTTGTCTATCTTCCATTAAAACAATCCTATGAAAGTCCGACTTCTACTGAGCTTGGTATTGCTGGTCATGGCGATACCCAACTTCGCCCAAAAGCAACTCAATCCGGCTGATACTTTGATGTTGTTTGAGTATTACAATCCGCCTTCCTCATTAGTGGTGGAAGAAAACCTGCTTAGCAAGGCAAAATATCCCTTTATCGATGTCCACAACCACCAATGGAGGATGCCTGATCAGGACTTATCCCAATTGACCGAAGCGATGGATAAGATGAATATGGCCGTGATGGTCAATTTGAGTGGGAGACAGGGTTCTCAGTTGAAAAAGTCATCCCAAAATATTCAAGCGAATTACCCCAATCGTTTTATCGTTTTTGCCAATCTTGATTTCAAAAATTTTGGCACCAAGGCTTGGACTGAAAAAGCAGTAACGCAATTGACCCAAGATGTGAACAATGGCGCGAATGGCCTCAAGGTATTCAAAAGTCTAGGTTTTTCTGTTTCAGATACCGACGGTAAACGCGTAGCCGTGGACGATATCAGGCTAGACCCAGTGTGGGCTAAATGTGGGGAGTTAGGTATCCCAGTGTTGATACATTCGGCTGATCCGCATCAGTTTTGGCAGCCACGTGATGGTGAGAATGAGCGTTGGTTAGAGTTGAAAGAGCGTCCCCGTCGCTATCGTGATCCAGACTTTTATCCTTCCTTTGAGTCGATCATTGCTGAGCAACATCGCATGTTCAAAAAGCATTCTGGAACCAAGTTTATCAATGCTCATCTTGGTTGGTTTGGCGGTGATTTAGGACGTCTTGCTAAGCTAATGGATGAAATCCCCAATATGTACACTGAGATTGGGGCTGTTGTGGCAGAGTTGGGGCGCCAACCTCGTACTGCCCGCGCCTTTTTGATCAAATACCAAGACCGCGTGATGTTTGGCAAAGATTCATGGAATCCGGCTGAGTATGATGTTTATTTTCGGGTATTGGAGACCTCTGATGAGTACTTTGATTACTACCGTAAGCGCCATGCTTACTGGAAAATGTATGGACTCGACCTCCCCGACGAGGTGCTCAAGAAGATCTACTACAAAAATGCATTGGTAGTGATCCCGAATATTGACAAAACTTTATTTCCTGATTGATTATTTCAAGCCTCTACGTTCCATCTCCTTGGTGAGCAATTGCATCTCACGACTAGCTTGGCCCGCCACGGAGGTGTTTTCTTGTGCTCTACGGATGAGGTATGGGATTACTGCTTTGACCGGGCCATAAGGTAGGTATTTCGCAGCATTGAAACCTTGGGCCGCAAGATTGAAAGTGATATGGTCTGACATACTCAATAGCTGAGCAAACCAAATATGAGGATGATTATGGGCTAGCCCCATTTCATCCATGCGTTCAGCGAGTAGCTGACAACTCTCTTCATTGTGTGAACCAACGCAGAGCGAAACGGTATCAATATTTTGTAAACAAAGCTCGATAGCGGCATTATAGTCCGCATCAGCCGCCGCTTTGTCCGGCTGGATAGGGCTGGGGTAATTCATTTCCTCGGCTCTGTCCCGCTCTTTTTCCATATAAGCTCCTCGGACTAGTTTCACTCCGAGCGTATAGCCGTGATCTTTGCTATGCTGGATCAGTCCGCGAAGGTATTCTAGTCTATCATGGCGATAAAGCTGTACGGTATGATAGACAATCACGCTTTGCTTATTGTATTCGGCCATGAGCTCCTCGGTGAGCTGATCTATCGTGTCTTGAATCCAACTCTCTTCGGCATCAATATAGATAGGAGTACGATTTTCGGCAGCTGCGCGTGCTAAATCATCCACTCTACGTTTGACACGATTGTAGGCAGAGGTTTCACCTTCTTTGAGTTCTTCGCCCAATTGTACTTTGGCGAGCAGATCAAAAGGGGCTAAAGCCGTCATCTTACAAGCTACCATGGCGATGGAGCTTTGACGCGCGCCCTGTCTTAAAGTGGCGAGGAATTCTGCTAAAGTAGCATCAAAGGCACTTTCTGTCTTTTCCCCTTCTACGCTATAATCTAAGATTGTTTTTACGCCAAATTTATCTAGCATACTAGAGCGGCTGACCGTCTCAGTAAGTGATTCTCCCCCACAAAAGAGCGAAAAAAGCGTTTTGCGCACCATACCCGTGACAGGCAAGCCAACATTGAGAGCAAAACTGATCATCGGTGGTCCAACCTTCGTTAAGGAAGGCGAGTCCACCAATTTGAATAACCAGAAATCGCGTTTCAAGCGCTCGTCTGAACGGGCTTGAAAAGCTAACTCGGTATTTTGAAAGTCGAGCTTGGTTTGTTGGGGGTGGGGGTTTGTACTCATCAATCTACACGTATTTGCCGGTCCTCATCGTCGAGTAAAGCTTCTTCACTTTCTAGGGGCGGCGGAACGAACATAATACTTTTTGGCTCCGCACTAATGTAAAAATATTCAAGCGTTTTTCTACCTTTTTCGTATGAGACTTCTTGCTCTTCGCCTCGACTGATGCGAGTATTGTCGGCAAGTAGGGTGTCCTGACCTGATTGGAGCATTTTGAGGACGTCTAGATGGTCCTTGGTATAATACTCATGACGAGAAAGATAGAGATAATATTCTCCATCTTTTTTGATGGAGGAGGGTATAGGGGTATCTCCTGCGGAGGAACGCCAAAAATAACTGTCTTTACGCCAGCCAACGGTCACCCGTGAAGAGGTTTCTACTATTCCATTGGCGGGAATGACAATTTGGAGATTACCATCTTTATAAGCCAAAGGAGGGGCATCAGCGACTTCATAGCGTATCGTAACCCAACCTTCATGTCCCGTTGGGAGATAAAAATCGCGATTATCTTCTTTATCCATCACCCAAAGTCCTACCATCATCAAGATGGAGAACCCAAAACTGATGAGGATGATTTTTTCGACACGTTTGAGGGACCTAAGTCTCATAAGAGTTTGCTAAAACAGGGGTGCAAATCTAGTTTGATTCTCTCACTCCTCAAAATGATATAATACGCCCCAATCAAAAGGAGACCAAACGGCAGCTCTAATCTCTGCCTGCTTCAATGCTTTATTGACCCATTGATTACAAGTGTTGATGAGATGATAAGCTCCTTCAGCTTCATAAAACTGGTTTGTACGCCCAGAATAGGGACAACAATCAATCAATCGTAGCTGACCTTCTGGTCGTTCAAAGCTATCCGATATATAAGTTACCAAACGGCTTAGTTGTTCATCATTTACCCTAAAAGAACGGCAACGCTCCCCTGGACGCAATCGAGTGGAGTAAGCCGTAACATGCATTGCGGTTGCGCTAGGCCAAAAAGCAGCGTTTAAAGCAACGCTGGTTTTTAGATCAGACCATTGAGGCGTCTCTAGATAAAAGCCTTTATCTCCCCAACCAAAGGCTAAGTAGTGCTTAGTTTTCTCTAGCTCTGAGGCCTCGCCTCCTAGTTGTTCTTCTGGCAGAAAGGGAAATAGTGCTTGGCCATTTTGATACCTCGGCAATACTAAGTCAAGGTGGACTCCATTGCTCAACACAAAGACCTCTGTCCCCATTTCTGGTTCCGTCCAGTCTCGATTGACCGGCATAATACTCAATATTACTCCAAGTAAGCCATAGAGTAGGATAGCACTGATCGTAAAAAGTAAGGTTCGAAAGAGCACTCGAGCGAGAGTACGGAAAGCTGATGCCTTTTTTTTCATGTGTATAACTAATGCCTATGGCAATTTCTATGCTATTGGCAAAACTTATTATTCCTGATTTCGTTAAGAAAACAAAGGTCAACATTATGCAACTAGTCCCATACCAACCAGAAGGAACTGAAGAGATTGCAAGCAAAATGGAATCTCTGTTTTCCGAATATCAGATATATCAACAAAATGTCCAAAAGATCATGTGGGAGCCTAAACTACGTCCCTATTTGGACTTTAGTGAAAAGGTAGATAGACTCTACTATTTCACACATCAAAATACACATATCTTGGCCCAACAACTAATGCAATGGGGATATAATCCACAGGCATCTACTACAGATTTGTTGGGACTGAGCCTCACCAATATTCAAGCGCTCGGTGAAGTGACAAATTTTAATGAAGCGGTCAAGAGTATCGTTCTGATGAGTCAAAAGCTTTTAGCTGAGGTCGAAGAAGTGTTTTATACAGCGGCGTCCTACGAGGAAAAAAACAGTATGGAATTGATGGCTCGCTTTGCGTGGCAACTCAAGTTCGCCATGAGTATCTTTCGTCAAGTACGATTTGCCCAGAATAATTAGGAGATAAAATCCTCTAAATAATAAATCGCGAGAGGCGAGACTATGACAAATATTGTCAGTCTCGCCTCTCGCTTTGTTTGAGTACTTGGGCTCTTAAACCCTATTTGATGACCTTTTTCATCTGGCTAAGGCCATTTTGTTCCAGTCGTAGTATGTACATACCATTGGGTAGGGCTTCTGTATTCAATCGAGTCCGATTGCTACCTGCTTGAGGTTGGTACACTTCGTTAACGACGAGTTTGCCTTGTACGTCATATAGACGAACATACATTGGTTGTGCACTTTCGGTGCTAAACTCAACGATCAATTCGTTCCGGAACGGAACCGGATAGACTTCATGCAAACCAAAAGTGGCATCATCTCTAAATACTTCAATTACAGAGGTATAAAAACTTCCTCCGTTGATATCAACGATGCCGAGTCGATAGTAGGCCTTGCCGAACGGTGCCTCTTTATCATCATAGCTATAAGACTGCATGGAGTTAGACTCGCCAACGCCATCCACATAGCCGATCTCAGTAAAGTTTTCTCCGTCTAGGCTACGCTCAACCTGAAAATAGTCATGCTGAGTCTCTAGACTCGTTTCCCAGTTCAATACGTTTTGGCGGCCTTCATTCCATCCTTGTAGATTTTCAACGGTAGCAGGCAAGACAGGGTCTACGATATTGGTCGTTAGCAGCATGCAAAAATCACATTGTGAGCCGCGTGTACCGTCTACGACGATGTAATAAGTATTGCCTGGTGAGAGAAAGAGGTTAAACGTATGCAAAGGTATTGGCAGAGAAGGGGATACGTTCATTTTTTGTACTGAGAGTGCTGAAGCCCTAGTTGAATTATCAGCATCATTACAATCAAGATTGCTAAAAACCATTACGATCATATCGTTAGGCTCGGTAGAACAAAATCCACTACTACCAATATTTAGATTCCAAAGTGAAGTTGTTGCGTCACCTGGTATGGTCACCTCGAAAAAAACCGTGTTTTCTAAAAAATCATCAGCATGACCGGGTATCCCAAGAGATAGATTGCCATTGTCGCCCAGGTTACCCGTAAAAAAACAGTTGCCAAATAAACGTGCACCATAGTGATCTTCTGTTGGAGTAGGAGGTCCCCCTCCAAATCCAAAAGTACATTGATCAAAAAGTCGTTCTTTGGTGGCACAAGCGTTGGTGCCTTTGATCGCGTCTGTCCAAGCTGCTACGTTTGGTGTATTGTATCCGGGATCAATGCCGTTTCCTATGCTAAGGGCTGTTGCATTGGCGCAAGCATCGTTAGCTGGAGCAGTACATGTTCCCGTTAATGTTGGCGTTATGGTCATTTGATCAGTACCGCCACTCGTACCACTTACTCGCTCGACTACGATGAGATATTGACCTGAGCCGTCTAGGCCTTCATAGTCGATATTGAGTTCGTTTCCTGCACCTGGATTGATGGCCGTATTGCAGCGAAATTCTTGATAACGAGTCAAGCCTGTAAGAACAGTGCCGCCAGGAAATTCGCAAGGATCTCCAATCTCAAAGGATTCAGAGTAAAAGAGGAAAATATTAAAGGTGCCCACAAAATTAGGGCTAAACTGCAATCTCAGATTGTTTTGGACGAGATTACTACCTCCAGGTGAGTAAGTAAACCAGACATCTCCGTTACCGGCTGTGGCAGCACAGGTGTACTGTCCGTTATTGGGAGCAGTGCCTCCGTTGTAGGCTACGAGAAAATCTGCGGTATTGTCAAAAGTTGCGGTGAAAGAACCACCAGTATTGATGGCTAGGGCGCTGGCACAATTCGCTTGGGCATAAACCTGCGGGATTGTGCTCCATAAAAAGAGCAAAGAACAAAGAGTGCAAAAATGCTTCATGTGCTAAGGTGTTTGATTCTTGGTGTTAAGGCATAAGTAGCGCAATCAACTCAATGACAATATGTAATTATATGAGGTTGCGCCCGGTTTTGGGTTTTGGTCATACAAGTTAACGAAGAAGACTACACAATATTGGACCGACGCATCAATCCTACGTCACCATTACCAACCTGCTGCTTGCGCCTTTTCTACAATCGGATACTCTTTGCCGAGTCCCGCGATCTGTTGGCGAAAGCGTTGGCCTTGACTGTTTTTGAAGTACAACCAAAATTCATAGGTCTTAAAGATGACCTTCTCCCCCTTGAGGAGTAGCGAGATTTCCTTCTGAGGGCCATATACATGTGCAGCTTTTTGACTGAGCAATGGCTCAAAAACAACTGCTAGTTCATTGTTTTCGCCTACTTCTACTTTTTCCAGATTGATCGTGCCATTTTGATTCTGTAAGATCAATTGCAATTCACTTTCGGATTTGAGTTGTAGGCGGATTGCTTTGAGATATGGAGTGTCTGTGCTAACAACTTGAGTAGCTTTAGGGCTGACTATGGGTTGCATCGGAACCACTTTAGTCGTGCTCGCTTTTGTTGGTTTGGAGGCAAGGGGCATGGTCGGATTAGCTTGAGGGCTAGATGGATGTTTCCACATGCGCCAAGCATAAACTCCGATTACAGCGGCAGCGGCAAAACCAAGGACTGCCATCATGATGTCCACTATAAAGCCTATATCCATGTTTGCTATCGTTCTCTATTAGAATTTAAAGGTACGAAATAATGCGCTTAATCAGTATCCTTTCATTAGATTTCTTGGATTAAAACGATAAGAACCCCGATTTTAATATTTCTGATGCTTGGATTTTTATGAGAGGATATAGTTGTTTGGTGAATTTTT
>JBGCFA010000129.1:0-10687 GCA_045106675.1 Bacteroidia bacterium | reverse complement strand
GGGAGATTGTACGCCGCCGCGAGTGGCTTTGCGAGCACCGGCGAGGATCTTCATCATGGTGGATTTGCCGGCGCCATCTTTGCCCATTAGGGCGATTTTGTCGTTTTCGTTGATCACGAAGGACACGTCCTTGAAGAGCGTTTGCCCACTAAATTCTACTGCGATATTGTGTACCGAAATCATTGCTTTTGCTTTGGACTGCAAAAGTAGGGGATTTATTGAGTTTTATTCTTGTTTGTCTTTGTTCTTTTCCTTGGATGAAAAGAACCAAAAATCAAGTCCGTCGCGATCCAGCCACACGAGCCTCCCCGTATCCCTAGCGACGGACGGGCCAGCGCTTGGAAAAGCTCGCACATAAAGCGCGCTGGCTGGGGCCGTGCACTCGGGGGACGGATATGCGTGAGGGCTTTGCACGGGCCGGCTTTTTGCGGCCCTTTTTGCGAAAAAGGGCCAAAGTGATCGAAAAATAATTTTAAACCTCCAAGTGGCTATTATCACAAAAGGGCCCAGCCTTAGTCAATTTACAATTGCAGAGTTTGACCTTTTTGTCGCGCTTGACTGTGAATAGTAGCGGTTTATGTTTGCTCCCTTGATGGCTGCCATCACAAAAAGGCTGCGTTCGGCTATGGCCGCACTGACACCAAAGATAGTTTTTGCCTGCTTCGAGATGGAGGGTGGTAGGGACTAGCATGCTCGTATCTCCACGCTCATAGTCTGGCGAGAGCTCGCTCTGCGGCTGCGCCGAACGCACAATTGGATAGAGCATATTGGCCGTCCAGTGATCTTTGGGATCGTTGATAAGGCCGTATTCTTCGGGATATTGGCGGGTAAATTTGGCGGTGCCGAACAGCTGATCCCAAATAGAAAACATATTGCCGTAGTTGCCATTGGGATCGCTGATGCCGTCTTGCATGGATTTGCCGTGATGGGCAAAGTGAAAAGCAGGAGTAATGATCAAGCGTTCTACGAAGGAGGCGAAAGGACTCAGCCACTTATAGCGATATAGATATTGATCCCAACGGACACTGCTATGTGAACCAACCACAATCACTTGTTTGATTACAATGGCTATAGAGACTGGCAAGCCCCCGCCCAGCAAGTTGATGACGGCTATCCACCAGATATTGGGCATGAGGGCGTAATAGAGAGCAGCATTGCGATAAGAGACAAAGAAACCCATCTCCTCCGCTTGATGATGCGCGCGGTGCAGTTTCCAAAGCCAGGGCGTTTCGTGTGCCAATCGGTGGTACCAATACTGCAAAAAGTCATCTACTAGCAGAAAACCCACCATCACCAGCCAGAAATTGGCTCCGTCGAGAGCGTTCGGCAAGGCCGGGAAGCAAGCGACTCCTAATACCGCTACTAACAATACAATACCCGGTTTGGTCAGTAAGGCTAGCACGATGAAACTGCCAAATTCTTGTATCCAGTCGCTGCTGTTGCGTTTGCTGCGGTGCCAATAGCCGGAGAGTACTTCGATCCCACCAAAAAACAGCAAAATCAGCGGTATGAGATAAGTTTCGAGAGAGTCCATATTACCAAATTGGCCAATAATCTCGTCAATCCACTTTACAATTGTTAAGAATGCTGGGGTGTTTTTTGGGGATGAAAAGAACCAGAAATCATGTCCGCTGCGATCCTTCCGCAGGGGCTTCCCCGTATCCCTAGCGGCGGAGGGGACCAGCGTCGCTAGAGGGATGATAAGAAAATTTTTCCGTCATGCCGGAATATGAGGCACGAATATATCCGGTATCTTTATGCTTAATCTTGCTTCGCAGAACGCTTAGCTTTCAAGATCCCGCATCTCACTTTGTTTGTGCGGGATGACGGATAATGTATGGGATGTCGGGCAAAATAGACCAGCGATTTATGCTTTATCGGCCTGATTCTTCCTCCGCTTAATAATCCTCGACAGGGAAACTGGGGTAATGCCCAGATAATTGGCGATGTGCTTATGAAAAGCCGTTTGGAAAAACTGCGGACTACGCTCCAACAATGTCTCATAACGTTCTGCTGGACTTTGGTCGACCAGCCCTTCGACCCGGAATAGCAGCGTTTGGAGGTTTTCTTGCAGCGATAAGATGTGTACTTGATTGATCCCCGGATGCTGGGCCGCGAGTTCGATGAGTTTGGGATAGTCTAAGACGAGGAGTTGCGTCTCTTGGATGGCCTCAAAAGTGTATTTGGTCGTTTGGTCCGAAAATAGGGTATCTGGCGGTCCTGTGAAGGTGAATTCTGGTCGGAGGAAAATGTTTTTCTCCTCGCCCTTTTGATTGAGAAAATAGCCGCGCATCATGCCTTTGAGAATCAAAAAGACCATATGTTGCTTTTGTCCAGCGGTGATGATCGCTTCTCGATTAGCTAGGGTTACGATTTCGCTATTCGCGAACAATAAATCTCTTTCGACCTCTTTGAGGAAGGGAAATTGAGCTTGTACGATCTCTTGAGTCGATTGCGACATTCTTTTGTTCTGTTTTCCCGCTGCGCGGAACGCGCCTACTCACAAATCTCATCGAGCCACTTTTGATTGACTCTAGCGTTCTCATCGAGATGAAATACCGCACCCAAGACACAATCGTTCGGCCCGGCCGAGTCTAGGAGGTAACGATAATCGAAACCCATATCAATCGGCTCACCCAGTAGTTTTTTGAGCAAAGTGGTGTCTGCATTCGCGGGTAGTAGATCCACTACCTTTTGCAAACTCGCATAATCCTGATGCTTTTGATAGTGATTGCCATAGCGTTGTAGGCTACTACAGGCAAGGAGCATCATCATCAGTCCTAGGAGGGCCATTATCTGCAGTTGGGGGTAATAAGTTTGCTTTTTCATCTTCGCTAAGCTGAAGATTTTTCTGCTGTTGGGCAATCCCTTGGGAATATATTTTGCTAAATAAATTAGTAATTATTACTAATAATATCGTCATTTGTGACAGAGACGACAATGGCTTGTACCTAAACTGCCACACATATTTTAGTTTGCGCTACGGGACGCTTTCCGTATCGCAATTGGTATCCCTAGCCGGGGAACACCAGATCGAGGCCTTGGCCCTGACCGACATCCACAATGTATCGGCTTGCTACGATTTTGTCCGCGAATGCCGTCAAAAAGGGATTCATCCGGTGATCGGGATGGAGTTTCGACGGGGCGATAAATTGCTCTATATCGCTTTGGCCAAAAATCTAGAAGGCTTTCATGAGATCAACCAGTTTTATAGTAGTTATCAGCACGAAAAACGCGATTATCCGGATTTGCCGCCTTATTGGAGCAATGTTTATGTGATCTATCCTTGGGCGCGCAGAGATACGGTGAGTCTGAGTGAACATGAGTTTTTAGGTGTGCGGCCTCATGAATTGCCTCAACTGCTTCGCTCTCGTTATCGCCATCGACAGGAACAATTGCTTGCGCTCAATACGCTCAGTTTTATAGATAAGCGTAGCCACAATATCCATCGTCTGCTGCGGGCCGTGGACCATAATCTTTTGCTCAGCAAACTCCGCAATGCGCAACAAGCACAGTCTGATGAGCAATTTGTCCCTCCTGACAAGCTGCGCGAAATTTACTCCGAGCATCCTAAGCTCCTCCGCAATGCCAGTCGTTTACTCTCGGCCTGCAATTTTGACTTTGAGCCCGAAAAACGGCGCACCCGTCAGACGTTCACCGGAGGTAAATACGAGGATATGCTGCTGCTTGAAAAGCTGGCGTTGGATGGTCTGCCAGTACGCTATCCGCATCCTCATCAACAAAAAGAAGCCCGTCGCCGCCTAGAAAGCGAACTTCGGATTATCGATCAACTGGATTTTAACGCTTACTTTTTGATCACTTGGGACTTTGTCAACTACGGCAAGTCGCGTGGTTTTTTTCATGTAGGGCGGGGGAGTGGAGCCAATAGCATTACGGCTTATTGCTTAGGCATTACGGATGTCGATCCTATCGAACTGGATCTGTATTTTGAACGTTTTTTGAATCCGCGCCGTACTTCGCCACCAGATTTTGATATCGACTACTCGTGGAAGGATAGAGATGATATCCTCGAATATATGTTTCGTCGCTATCGGCATTCACATACTGCTTTGCTGGCGACTTACAACTGCTTTCGCTCCAAAGCGACGATCCGTGAGCTAGGCAAAGTCTTTGGCCTGCCCAAACGTGAAATCGATCTGCTAGTATTCAATCGCAAAGCGCCTTTGCAAGGTCTGGATAAGCGTTCACGGCAGGTGCTCCACTACGCCAATCTCATGGAAGGCATGCCCAATCACCTCAGTATCCATGCTGGCGGGATCTTGATCAGTGAAAAACCGATCCATTGTTATACGGCCACTGATATGCCGCCCAAGGGCTTTCCGATTACGCAATTTGATATGTATGTGGCGGAGGATATCGGTCTGCACAAATTTGATGTACTCAGTCAGCGCGGTTTGGGGCATATCCGTGATAGCATCGACATCATCCACGAAAACCAAGATCGTGCGATCAATATCCGTGATGTAGAGCGTTTCAAGCAAGACGAAGGCATCAAAGCCTTGATCCGTAAGGGCGAGACGATCGGTTGTTTCTACGTAGAGTCTCCTGCTATGCGTGGCCTGCTGACCAAACTGCAATGTGAAGATTATCCGACTTTGGTGGCTGCTAGTTCGATTATCCGGCCGGGCGTATCTAGTTCGGGCATGATGCGAGCTTATATCGAGCGGCATAATGGACGGCTATTTACTTATCCGCATCCCAAGCTCAAAGAAATCTTGCATGATACTTATGGAGTGATGGTCTATCAGGAAGATGTGATCAAAGTAGCGCATCATTTTGCGGGTTTAGACTTAGCAGAGGCAGATTTGTTGCGGCGGGCGATGAGTGGGAAGTTTCGTTCTACGACGGCTTTTGAGCAGATTCGGGAGCGTTTTTTTGGCAACTGCGTTGAACGCGGCTATCCATTGGAGGTCAGTGAAGAGATATGGCGACAGATCGAGAGTTTTGCGGGTTATTCCTTTTCTAAGGCACATTCGGCCAGTTTTGCGGTGGAGAGTTTTCAGAGTTTATATCTCAAAGCACACTATCCGCTAGAGTTTATGACGGCGGTGATCAACAACTTTGGTGGCTTTTATGATACGGAGCTTTATCTCTGGGAAGCACGTAAACTGGGCGCTCAACTTCACTTGCCTTGCGTCAATCATAGCCGCTATCTCAGCCGTCTTATCGACAAAGATTTGTACCTCGGTCTGGGTTTACTCAAAGATCTCCAAAAAGGCCTCGGCCAACAACTCGTCCTCGAACGAGAGATGCGCGGTCCTTATCAAAACATGGCAGACTTTGCTCGCCGAGTCCCGATCACCGAAGACCAACTGACGATCTTGATCCGGATTGGGGCGTTCCGTTTTACGGGCAAAAACAAAGCTCAACTCCTCTGGGACACCAAACTCTATACCCGCAAACTCAATCGTAATCAACAAGCAGAAGTCCTCTTTGAACGGGAGGAAGAAGTCTTTGTCCTGCCAGAATTACCCGTGGAGCCGTTGGAGGATGCATATGACGAGCTGGAGCTTTTGAGTTTTCCGATGTGTCCCCCTTTTTCGCTGATCGCGGAACGCCCTCCCGAAACCATATTGGCGACAGAATTTCCTGTACGGCTGACCGAAGAAGTGCGGATTTTGGGCTATCTAGTTTGCCTCAAAAATATCCGTACCAAAAAAGGCGATCTCATGTCCTTTGTCAACCTGATCGATGAAGAAGGGGAACACTTCGATGTGACGGTTTTTCCAAAGCAGATGCGGCATGGAATCTTTTCGGGTCGCGGAGTCTATCTGGTAGAGGGCAAGGTCGTCAAGGAGTTTGGCGCCTATTCAATTGAGCTATCTAATCTGCAAAAATGTGCTTATCGGCCTGATCCGAGGGCGGAGGAATAGCGGTGTTATATGTAGGTGATAATAGTTGGTTTCATTTATTGTATTGAGCAAGATGAAGCAGTAAATTATGAGCGAAAAAATAGCGTTAAGCACTTAACTATTGAAAATGGGTACTAGACCTAAACTCATTGAGTTCAAAAAGTATGTTTCTGTCAAACTGAGTCATCTAAAGGCGTATTTCTATTTTTTGTTTATTCCGCAAAAGCCTAATGCAACGCGTGTTTTGATATTTGCTCAAGGTAGGACAGGCAGTACTTTATTAGAAGAATTACTAGGTTCGACTTCATACTTTGGCAAGGGGGGCGAACTATTAGGAGACTCCGGTACAAAGGTGAAATATCCGTATCAGTTCGTCTCGGGGATCGCAAATAAAGCCTCCAATAAAAATTTTATTTTCCATCTGAAAATCTACCACCTTACGAGAGATCGTACCCGAAAAATTGAACCTTCCTCTTTCCTTAAGAAGTTGCAAGAAAATGGTTGGAAGATTGTTTATCTACAGAGAAAAAATAAACTAAACCATGTGCTTTCAAATACGATTGCAGAGGCTAGAAGTGGTTTCCATAAATATGATAATCAGACAGAGAAGTTTAGCTTTAATCTAGAGGCTAAGCATGTAGTTGAAAAGATAGAAGAGAGAGCAAGATTTGAAAATGCTGAATTAGCGGCTCTATCTGGTCTGGATTTCTTGAAAATTACTTATGAAGATGATCTTAAAGACGCCAATAATCATCAAAACACTGTCAATAAGATATTGGATCATCTGGGGCTAGAAAGAAAAGAGTGCCGCACTAGCTTGAAAAAAATTAATCGTTCCGCCCAGCGGGATGTGATCGAAAACTACGATGAAGTAATCACACATCTCAGAGAAAATAATATGGCTCATCACATCGAATAAGCTTAGCAAGAGAGAATACCATAGCGACATCCTTCTCGTTGGCATTTCTAGCGGTTTATATAGATATTGAGAGCAAATAGCGCACAGAACTTATGGCGAAGAAATTTCTTGATAACCTGAAAGGTTTATTTATAGTCGAAGAGGAAGCCGCAGTTCCTATGCCTCCTCCCAGTCGCAAACCGAGCCCTAAGCCTCCGACTTTACGTAAAGCGCCTACTAATACTAGTGCGAATCCCATCATCAAAGATGAGGCACCTTTGCCGCCTGTACCTAAGATGCCGCCCGCGCCCAAGCCGAAACCCAAACCACCAAAACCAAAAATCAAGCTCAACACTAAGCAAGTTGAATTCTTGTTGGGATCGCTGGAAAAGGCCAATCTGGAAGGGCTCGATTATCTCGAATTTAAGCAGTCGCTCGAAGCCCTCAACAAAATGCAGATGGACGAAGAAACCCGCTATAAGTCAGCTTATGCGGTTGCCTCATCCATGGGTGCCAATGTGCATAAATTGATTCAGACGGCGGATCATTATCGTCAAGTACTGGAAAAGGCTAAGAAAGAATACGAAGCTAAAAACCTTCAGAAAGAGCGCGATAAGGTCGCCAAAAGCAAAAAAACGGTTTTGGCGTTCGAGGAAGGCGTAAAGAAAAAGAAGGCTCAAATCGAACAGCTCAAAAAGCAAATTGATGCTGAAGAACGAAAAATGATCGACTCTATCGGCAAAGCCAAACAAGAGATCGGCGCCTTGGCTAAAATGGAGGAAGAGTTTGCTTATAGCTACAAATATATCAAAGCTACGATCGATAGAGATGTCAAAAATATGCGCGAATACCTCACCGTCAAGGCGAGTAATCCGTTAGATGATCCATTTGATGATAGTCTTGATCTCGATATGTAAGACACATATTAGCGTTCAATAACGCAAAGAGGGTTTTAAGTAATATGCTTAAAACCCTCTCTCCGTTTATAAAGATACTGCTAAGCAAGGGGCCATGATCCCAAGCGTTCCGCGAAGCGGGGAGAAAAGTAAAAGAGCAAAATAAAATGCGGCCTAAGTAGGTTTGACTTGTAAACCGAATCGCAGATAACAACCCAAAATGGTAAGTAGATTATCCACTAATTAGCTCCAAATAGTGGGCGTAACAGCCTGATTTTAAAATCCTCGCTACTTTTTTACATATTGCAGAGGAAGTTATGGCTGTTGAGCATCAATATTGCAGATTATAACTTTTCCAACTTTCGATCTAAATTACGTTCTCTAGCATTAGTGATACAAACACACACAAGAACATCACTCAATTCAAATGGCAAAAACAAAATTAACTCCATTAGCTAAAATTCTCATCTTTGGTCTCGTCGTAGCCGGGATGATTTTTGGCCTGATGAAACTCAAAAGCAACGGAACCCTTGACAACATTATCCCTTCTAGTGGTAGCTCTTCTGGTATGTCGGATAGCGACAAAGGCGACGATGTGATCAATATTGGCGTCGTAACCTGGGGCGGCTATGCTGGCGGACAGTACTTCAACGAAGGCTTTGAAGCCAACGAAGAATCCCGTTTCTATAAAGATTATGGCCTTAAGGTCAATTTCAAAGTACTAGATGATTTCGACGCTTCGCGAGACGCTTTCAAAGCTGACGAAGTCAATCTTCTTTGGGCAACTATCGATGCTTTCCCAACGGAAGTTGAAGGGCTGAGCGCTTATGATCCTCAAGTGGTATTTCAGGCTGACTGGTCCCGTGGTGGAGATGCTATCGTAGTACGTCGAGGCATCAATAATGTCGCAGATATCAAAGGCAAAAAAGTGGCCGTAGCGCCGATGACGCCTTCGCATACTTTTTTGATTTGGTTGCTCGAAGCAGGAGGCCTTACTACTGCCGATGTTGAAATCGTGCAGGTGCCTTCGGCGATTGATGCTGCAGATGCTTTCAAAAGTGGTACAGTCGATGCAGCCGTCGTTTGGAGTCCAGATGATCAGGACTGTGTTGAAAAAGTACCTGGAGCCAAAATTCTAGAGAATACTAAGAACGCTTCTCATATTATTGCGGATATCTTCTACGGCAAAAAGGCTTGGCTAGACGATAATCGTGAAAAAGTGCAACAACTCTACGAAGGTTGGATGATTGGTGCTGCTGAAATCAATGGTTCTGATGAGGCTAAGCGCAAAGCCGCTAAGATTCTCGCCGCTGGATTGCGCCAACCGGAAGACTTTTGCTACAACGCAATTAACAATGTGCGCCTAGCAACTCATGGTGATAATCAGGATTTCTTTGGTCTAAACCCCGATTACCAAGGTGTTAGCGGAGAAGACCTCTACAACAAAATGAAAGTTACCTACGCTAATCTTGGTTTTGCTCCTGCACAGGTGCCTAGCTGGCGTTTGGTCGCTTATAAAGATCTCGTGAGCAATGCTACTGGCTTGAGTGGTGCGCAACATATTTCTGAAGCTCGCAAGCAATTTGATGCTCCTTCTACGGCTGACCGTACAGCGGATGCCATTTCTACTAAGCAAGTCAGTATCAGCTTCCGTACGGGAGAGTTTCAACTTGATGAAAACGCTAAGTATATCATCGACAAAGAGTTTGTTGATATCGCTAAAGCATTTTCAAATTCTCGTATCCGTATCGAAGGCAATACTGACAATACAGGCTCTAAAGCGAGCAATATTGCGCTTTCCAAAAAGCGTGCGCAATCAGTCGCCAGCTACTTACAGCAAGAGCATAATATGCCTAGCAATCGCTTCATCGTGATCGGTAATGGCCCTGGAAAGCCTGTGTCAACCAACTCCACTGAATCTGGCCGTGCGGAAAATCGTCGTACTGATTTCGAACTGGTAGCTAACTAATCTATGTGGGAATCCCTGTTTAAACTAGGGGGAACCCTCGAAGGACGCACGCGCTGGGTATTAGGCCTGGCGGGTGCGTTGGTTTTGTTGTTGCTTTGGACTGTCTTGGCTGAGACCTTCTCCAAAGAACGCTTGGACCCCATCGAAGCTCCCTCAAGTATCACCGACCGTACTTATATTGACAGTGACTCGCTATTGCGCAATAATTATGATGCGCTGCTAGCGATGACTGACGAAGAACTAAGTGGTTTAGGTTTAGAAAAATCGACGGTTTATCCGACCTTACCGACGCCTTTGCAAACCCTACGTTCTTACAAAGAGCTTCACTTCGAAGACTTTTTGCTAGAAAATAGCTTCAAATCCATCGCCCTTAATTTGTTAGGCTACATAGTCGCTATTGGGATTTCGATCCCATTAGGCTTTTTGCTGGGTTTGGTTCCCTTATTTGGTGGGCTGTTTCGTAAAATGTTTGATGGTTTCCGCTTTATTCCGCTGACCGCGGTAACGGGTATATTTGTGATGTGGCTGGGCTTGGATAGTCCGATGAAAGTCGCTTTCCTCGCCTTTGGTATAATCGTCTATTTGGTGCCAGTTGTGGTGCAACGAATCGAAGAAATAGATGACGTTTACCTCAAAACTGTCTTTACGTTAGGGGCCACCAATTGGCAAAAAATCCGCTCTGTATATCTTCCCTCAGTGCTTTCTCGTCTTTCTGACGATATACGCGTCCTGACTGCGATCTCGTGGACTTATATCACTATCGCCGAGATGCTCAACCGCAGTGGAGGTATCGGTGAATTGATCTGGATTGCTCGTCGGCAAAGCCGCCTCGACAAAGCCTTTGCCGTATTGATCGTCATTGTGCTGATTGGGATTTTACAAGACCGCCTATTTGTGGTGCTTGACCGCCTATTGTTTCGTCATAAATACGTACAGGAGAAGAAGTAAACATGGTAACATTTCACGATACCGAACACGCAAATCTCATCGAGCTGCGCAATATCAGCCAGAGTTATGACGGTGGTCAAAACTATATCATCCAAGATCTCCA
>JBGCFA010000128.1:0-6196 GCA_045106675.1 Bacteroidia bacterium | reverse complement strand
TGAGTCTCGAGAATCAGTGCTATTCATGAAAGGAATCACCCTATTTTGAAATGGATATTGGCTTGATAATTGTCTCTTTTGTTACAAATCCTAACCTTCATGAAAAAACTTGCTTATTCCCTAATTTTGCTGAGTTGTTTGATGAGCGTAGTTGCGTGTAATCCAACTAAACAAGCTCGTAAGTATGATTATTTGACTAGAGAGCGTGATGGTAGTAGCCAAGGTAACGCCTCAACTCCCACTAAGACAGCTCCCCGAAATTCGCGCCCGATCAAAGGCAAAATGGACGTCCAAAAAGTCGTCAATAAAGCTCAGAGTTATATCGGTACTCCCTATAAGTATGGTGGTGCGACTAAAAGGGGAATGGATTGTTCTGGATTGGTTTGCACTTCCTATCAAGCAATCAATAAAGACCTCCCCCGGACAGCTGCCCAATTGTCCGAAAGTGGTACCAAAATTAGAAGAAATGATTTACGCCCAGGCGATCTCGTCTTTTTCAATGCCAAAGGTAAAGGCCCAAAAATCAATCACGTAGGATTGGTGGTCAGTGTAAGAGGCAAAGATGTAAGATTTATCCACTCTACTACTAGCCGAGGCGTGAGAGAAGATTTGCTCAACGAAGGCTATTGGTCAACTCGGTTTAGAAAAGCTGTCAGAGTCTAGTATTAAAAAAATTGCAAAAAAAAACGTTCCGCAAATGTGGAACGTTTTTTTTTACAAGGTTTTTCGCATCTAATAGCCGGGTAGACTTACCTTCGAAATTTTTTCGAGGCCGTCAACTAAGATACCAAACTGATCTTCTTGCATGACTTGTTTCATGCGAGTAGATAATTCTCTCAAAAACTCAGCGTAGTCGGTCAGGAGTTTTTTGCCTTTAGTGGAGATGTGAACATAGATAGAGCGGCGGTCAGTTTTTGAGTTAACTCTTTTTACCAAACGCTGCGCCTCTAGGCGGTCGATGATATTTGTAAGGTTACTCAGTTTGACACGTACTCTTTCGCCAATGTCCTTCATCTTTTTGTCCCCTTCAGCTTCCAACAGCTTCAGAATGTCGATCTCTACTGCGGAAACTTTAAAACGCTTTTGCACAATTTCCTGATGTTTTTGGATCACGTCGCTCAGCTGAAACAAACTTTGCTCTAGTCTAGCAAGTTTATCTGCCTTGGAGTCGTGGTTTTCATGCATAATTATGGGGAGTTAAACATGGAATAAAAAAATAGGTTTTACAATTTACAACCAAGGACATTTTTGCTACGATACGCCCAACATTGCTCCCTGCAAACCTTTCACGAAAACTTTTATATAAAAAGTTGTTTAGTTAAGAACGAAAATAATATGATGTAAGAATCATTACAAATGAAGCACAATTATTTCAAAAACGCAAACAGCGAAAGTTATTATGAGAAAAATCTTTCTTTAATAAATAATTCTCGTGTTAAATATTTCCTGAAGCCTATTTAGCGCAGGGTTTTTCTCTCCCATTACCTTAAGCTTATCCTCAGGGCTGTAGGGGATGCTTTCTTCCGGCTGTTTCAAGTTGTCGTCAACTACGATTTTCTGAAACAAGTCCTTTATACCGGATTGTTCACGCAGGTAAGGAAGGAGGTCTTTTTCCTTCTGAATCATTTGCAATGACAACTGATTTCCAACCTTATAATGCCAGCAATTATGCTCTAAACGCGTCTCTCCATGCTCTAAGGCACTAGCAAAGTTCATTTTGCCAGTTGCTTTAAGTTCCTCAATAAAGACGTTTAGAATTGCAAAAAACTGCTCTTCTGTTAGATTGACGGAGGGGTTAATTTCGTAAGATTGGGGATCTTCATCTGCCTCCTGCTTAGGCTGTTCTTGCTTACGTTTTTCGATCGCTTTTTGCAAAGCACCGAGGTCGCCAAGTCCCTTGATTCCTGTACCCTTATATTTAGGTTTTTCAGAAGTATTTGCAGGTATCGGACTAGTTTTCGCCTGTTTAAGCCCTACTGCTTCGGCAACAGGCTTGGCGTTTTGAGCACTATGATTTGATGCAAGAGTATCAACTTTATTTGCGACTTCTGTCACATTAGCCTTAACAGTTTCTGCTACTTTAGGCGGACTCAGGCTTTTTTTTTTACGACCTCAACTGCAGCATTCCCATTGGCTGCCACCCGAACCGCAGAGGCCAAATGAGCCAGTTTGATCAGGACTAATTCTATTACTAGGCGGGGATGGGTTGCGGTCTTACTTTTTTGCTCTGCTTCTGAACATAGATGAAAAGCATTAAGCAAAATGGTCGCATCTATCTCTTTACTCTGCTTAAGATATCTCTCCTTTACATTTTCAGAGCTTTCGATCAGTTCGACTGTCTTGGGTTCTCTTGCTACTAAGAGGTTGCGGAAGTGTTCGGTAAGACCGACAATAAAATCCTTTGCCTCAAATCCTTTCTCAATGATCTCATTCAATGCCAATAATAAACCACTATGATCCTGATTATGAATCAATTCTACCGCTTTGAAATAATAGTCGTAGTCAAGAATGTTGAGATTTTGTAAGACAGACTCAAAAGTCAATTTGCCTCCCGAAAAACTCACTAATTGATCATAGAGACTCAGTCCGTCTCGCAAAGCGCCATCTGCTTTTAAGGCAATTTGTTGCAAAGCAGAAAACTCATAATCAATTTCTTCAGCCTTCGAGATATACTCTAAATGCTTAGCAATATCGTCTACCTTAATGCGGCGGAAGTCATGTTTTTGACAACGAGAAAGGATAGTCGGCAATATTTTGTGACGTTCGGTAGTCGCCAGAATAAACAAAACGTGCGGTGGCGGTTCTTCCAATGTTTTCAAAAAAGCATTAAAAGCTGCCTGTGAGAGCATATGGACCTCATCAATGATATAGACGCTCTTACTCCCGTTAACCGGAACATAACGTGTCTGCTCGATGAGATTGCGAATATCGTCTACACTATTGTTGGAAGCAGCATCGAGCTCATGGATATTGAGACTCTTACCTTGATTGTAAGCATCACACGAGCTACACTTATTACATGGCTCACCATCTTCCTGCAAATCTTCACAATTGATCGCCTTGGCCAAAATTCGTGCACAAGTAGTCTTACCAACCCCACGAGGGCCAGAAAACAAAAAAGCATGGGCCAATTGGTCAAGGAGAATCGCACTACGTAAAGTATTCGTGATATGGCTTTGACCAACCACGGAGGCAAAAGTGCCAGGACGATACTTACGTGCTGAGACGATATAATTGCTCATAAGGGCAAAGCTACAAAAAATTAGGACGTATGGAAGTCAAGATTTTTAGAGTCTTTCGTCATTTTGGAACCTTACAATATTGCAAGCCGTAAATGGGTATCGTAAATTAGCGCGCTGAAAATAATTAATCATGCCAGAACAAATTCAGATTAGCCTACCCGACGGTTCCACTCGCTCCTTTGACAAAGGGACGACTGGCATGGAGGTCGCTCGCGACATATCCGAAGGGCTGGCTCGTAATGCCTTGTCAATCAAATTCAACGGAGAAGTACGCGATTTGAGTCGCCCACTGGAGACAGATGGCACGGCAGCGATACTTACATGGAGAGACGATGAAGGCAAAACAACGCTCTGGCACTCTTCTGCACACATCTTAGCCGAAGCGATTGAAGCCCTTTATCCTGGTGTCAAACTAGGGATCGGTCCCTCAATCGAAAGCGGTTTTTATTACGATATCGACTTTGGGGATTATGAGTTTGGTGCTCATGATTTCGAAAAGATCGAGAAAAAATTCATCGAGCTTGCCCGTTCAGCCGAAACTTTCGAACGCAAAGAAGTCAGCAAAGCCGAAGCGGCTCAACACTATGCTGATAAAGGCAATGAGTATAAGCAGGAATTGATCGAAGGACTAGAGGATGGCAATATCACTTTTTACCATTCTGGTAACTTCACCGATCTCTGCAAGGGACCTCATATCCCTAATTCTAAAGTGATCAAAGCCGTCAAAATCCTCAGCACTGCTGGTGCATACTGGCGTGGCAATGAAAATAATCCGCAGATGACTCGTCTATACGCGATTTCTTTTCCAAAGAAATCTGAATTGACGGAACATCTCGAAATGTTGGAGGAAGCCAAAAAACGCGACCACCGCAAAATCGGTAAAGAACTCGAATTATTTGCCTTCTCAGAGAAGGTCGGTATGGGACTTCCCATGTGGTTGCCTAAGGGTACTCGCCTGCGCGAAACGCTCGTAGACTTCCTTAAAAAAGTACAAGAAAAAGAAGGCTACCAACAAGTCATCACTCCACATATTGGTAAGAAGGCGCTATATGTAACTTCGGGCCACTACGAAAAATACGGTAAGGATTCGTTCCAGCCGATCACGACTCCGCATGAAGGCGAAGAGTTTTTGCTCAAGCCGATGAACTGTCCGCATCACTGCGAAATATTTAAGACTAAGCCTCGCTCCTATCGCGATTTACCCTTGCGATTGGCGGAGTTTGGGACTGTATATCGTTACGAGCAAAGTGGAGAACTACATGGTTTGACCCGCGTTCGTGGCTTTACTCAGGATGATGCGCACATCTTTTGTAGCCCCGATCAGGTCAAGGAGGAGTTTAAAAAGGTGATTGACATCGTGCTTTACATCTTCAAAGTGCTTGACTTCAAGGACTTCAAAGCACAAATCTCCTTACGTGATCCAGAAACACCTGACAAATACTTTGGTAGCAAAGAACAGTGGGATACCGCCGAGCAGGCCATCATTGAGGCTGCTGCCGAAAAAGGCTTAGATACTGTTACAGAGTTAGGCGAAGCCGCTTTTTATGGCCCTAAGCTTGATTTTATGGTCAGAGATGCCCTACGCCGTGAATGGCAGCTAGGTACGATCCAACTTGACTATCAATTGCCTGATCGCTTTGAATTGGAGTACACTGGAGCAGATGACAAACCGCATCGCCCCGTAATGATTCATCGTGCACCATTTGGTTCTTTGGAGCGATTCATAGCAGTATTGATAGAGCATACTGCTGGTGACTTCCCATTGTGGTTAGCACCTACTCAGGCAATTTTACTTCCCGTGAGTGATCGATTCAACGACTACGCCGAACGCGTCCAAGAACAGCTAGCAGCTGCTGGATTTAGAGCGGAACTAGATAGCAGATCCGAAAAAGTAGGCCGGAAGATTCGCGATGCGGAACTCGGGAAATACCCCTATATGCTCATCGTTGGGGAAAAAGAAGTTTCCCAAGGCACGGTTTCTGTAAGAAAAAGAAAAGAGGGCGATTTAGGAAGCATGAGCATTGATAGCTACATTGCTCACCTAAAAGACGCAATCAGTAAGATCTTAGCTGCGGAAACGGCCTAGATGTAACAATTTTTATCATAAGCGCGTTTGTCAAAGAGAGATGAATAGTTATATTTAATGGCTGAACATTCGCATTTATCAAAACGAAACAAAAAAAATTAAAATTTGGCAAAAAGAGGACCTAAAAAATTCAACCGGGGACGTAGAGTCGAAACCAGACCCCACAAAATGAATATGGAAATCCGTGCCCCTGAAGTACGCTTGGTAGGGCTCGGAGAATTTGGAGAAGATCTTGAAGGTGCTGAAGATGGTGTTTTCGCCACAAGAGACGCTATTAGAATGGCTAATACACTTGGACTAGATCTAGTACTGATTGCAGATAGAGCGGTTCCGCCCGTTTGTAAGATTGTAGAATACTCTAAGTTTCGCTACGAGCAAAAGAAACGCGAGAAGGCCAATAAAGCCAAACAACATACCGTAACGCTCAAAGAAATCAGATTTGGTCCTAATACCGATGATCATGATTTCAATTTTAAGCTACGTCACGCCCAAAAGTTTTTGGGAGAAGGCAATAAGCTTAAAGCTTACGTACAGTTTCGCGGACGTAACATTATCTATAAAGACCGCGGTCGTGATATGTTAGCCAAGTTTGCCCAAGAACTCGACGAACTAGGCAAAGTAGAGATGGAGCCACGTATGGAAGGCCGTCGTATGATTATGATTCTTGCCCCTCGCAAATAGGGCTTTTGATAATATAGATGGCGGTGTAGCAATGCTACACCGCTTTTTTTGTTGGTATATGGCCTAGTGCCTTTTTTCATAAATCTCTACACGATGGATTCATCCTAATGGATTTCATCAAATTGTTATCTTTATCCTATGAAGGGAAAAAAGACGCTATTCATTCGTCTCTTTATGACGATGCTAC
>JBGCFA010000127.1:0-3182 GCA_045106675.1 Bacteroidia bacterium | reverse complement strand
TCGAGGCTGGGGATGGTGTATTGGTGGGAGAGACAAGTTATAATACGGCTAGTATGAGCTTTGCGCGAGCAGGGGCGAACTTACACCGAGTGGCCGTAGATAGGGAAGGTATTGTCGTAGAGGTGATTGAAGCGATCTGCAAAAAACACCCGATTAAAGCCATTTATGTGGCTTCACACCATCATCATCCGACGACGGTTACGCTGAGTGCTAGTCGTCGGGTACAGCTATTGGATTTGGCTCGTCGGTATAACTTTTGGATCGTGGAGGACGACTATGATTTTGAGTTTCACTACACCCGCAATCCGATATTGCCGATTGCGAGCATGGGCGCACCCGAACGCGTGATTTACCTTGGCTCCTTCAGCAAGACCTTGGCTCCAGCTCTCAGAATCGGCTATTTGGTAGGTCCTCCGGCTTTGTTGGATGCGCTCTGTCGTTTACGTCGGATTGTAGATCGACAAGGCGACCAAGTGTTAGAAGAGGCAGTCGCTTTGATGATGAAAGAGGGGACGATACAGCGACACTTACGCAAAGCCCTCAATATCTATCGTAAGCGTAGAGATGCCTTTTGTCAGTTATTGCAGGAAGAGTTAGCTGACGAGATCGCTTTTAGTATCCCAGAGGGAGGCCTTGCGGTCTGGGCCCACTTCGTGGAACGCCAGAATCTCGCCTCGCTAGTAGAGTCTGCCCATAAGAAAAGTTTACATCTATCGCCCGGCAGTTATTACGATGCTGATCATCGGCCTAGCAATAAAACCCGTTTGGGCTTTGCTTATCACAATGAAAAGGAATTGGGCGAGGCGGTGGAGATTTTGCAGCAGGTGCTAAAAGCTTAATTAGGGAGTCCTAACGTTCGGCAAGGCCGCTCGCTAATGGCTTAAGCAATAACACAATAAGCCATTCAAAATGCGCAATACAACATTGGTGGATTTTTGTCGTTGGACAATTGGTTATTAACGCAACTAATACCCAAACAAACCTAAAATTAAATAATGAAAAACTCTTTCCTGTTGGCACTCACTCTTTTCGCAATCGGTGCCACTGCTTGTATCAACAATTTGGATTGGGTACTTCCGAGAGCGGAGGGTACCTGGGATGTCGATCGCTACATAGCGACGACGGAGATTGCCGGTGATACAATTTCTGAAATTACTTATGACAATGCTGGTACTTTTGTTTTTCAAAAGGACGGCACGGGAACCGTGGACCTCAGTGTGCCCGGCAATAATCAATCTAACCAAGCGATTCTTTGGTCTTTTGATAAAGAAGCAGCTATCCTGACTATCGATTGGCAAGATGGCGGCGATCCTTGGGAGTTTGAGGTGATCGAGCAAGACCTTGAGCGTTTGTTCCTACGGAGAACAACTCTAAATGTAATCCTCGGTATTGAAAACCGCAATATCCGCGATATGGAACTCCTACGCGAATAAGCCCTTTTACAAACAAATATAGTAACGGCAGCCTCACTGAGGTTGCCATTTTTTTGTGCCGGTGCACAATTTTGGTGATGTGGCGGCGCATCAATCAATAAGTGGCGGCGCAAGATCAATATGTGGCGGCGCAAGATCAATCAATATGTGGCGGCGCAAGATCTTGCGCCGCTACTCGATAAAATCTTCGATTGCTACTAATATCTCTGCATGGACTTCCTCCCATAGAAAATGCCCAGCTTCTTCGAAACGAACAATCTTGGTCGGTTCCGGCCAGATGGAGGCAAAGCGTTCTGCGTAGCTGCTAGGAAGAAATTTATCCTGAGTACCCCAGAGAATCTGGGTTTGGATAGGCAAAAGCTGCTCTCTTTGCTCCCAGAGCGACTCAAACCAATCTTGTGCCTCCAACAATGAATGAGCTAAGCCTAGTGGACCCTCGCGTTCGCCAAGGCGAAAAGGAGCCAGATACTGCCGGTGAATGGGCTTGCTGAGATGCTTGCGTTGGGCAAAGCCTTGGGGTAAAAGAAAGCGAGCCGAAAAATTGAACCAGCGATACAGCAAAGGCAATATTGGAGAGGCGAGGGTTTTGGCCAACTTTTCAAATTGTGCTTCTCCCCGAGCAGACCACATCCAACTATTGCTGATCGTGAGACTTTTGATCTGTTGAGGATGTTGAAGCGCGTAGTTTAAGGCTATCGGGCCGCCAAAATCATGGACAACCAAATGGAAGGCAGTGAGATTTAGAGAGGCTATCCAGTCGCTAAATCGCTGGGCTTGGGCTTGCACTGAATAATCTGCCGTTTTGGGCTTGGCCGAAAGCCCAAAACCCAAATGATCAATGGCGAGCACTCTATGATTTTCGCTAAGTGGAGCGATCAAATGGCGGAACATATAGGACCAGGTCGGTGTGCCATGTACCAGTACGATGGGCGTGCCTTGCCCCTGGTCGAGATAATGAATCTGGCCGTCTGGGTGTTGAAAATAGTGAGATTGAAATGGATATGCTTGGCGATCTAGCCATTGAGGATTGCTCATGTGATTGATTTTGAGCAAAGTTGGGATCGCTAGCGGTATGAAATCTTGATCTAGGTCAAGAGTGGGAGATTTCGGGCACTAATGCGCGTTTTGCCAGTTGCGGAGATGGCGGCTAAAAGTCTCAGGCTGCATGGCGAGATAGGAGGCGATGTATTTGTGGGGGATGAGTTGGAGGAGATGGCGACTACGAGTCATGAATGCTTCGAACTTTTCTCCTGCGGAGAACGCCATAATTTCGTGTTGGCGGGCGGCTAAACCAATCAAGACTGCCTCTGCGATCAAGCGCCCCCAACGTTCGACCATATGATGCTTGTCGCACAAATTAGTGAGACTTTCGCGTGAGATGCGCAAAAAACGACTATCGGTTAAGGTTTCTAGAAAATAGGTCGATGGTTTTTGCGATAAAAAGGATTCTGGTATGCCTGAGTAGCTAGGCGTATAGGTAAAGGCAACCGTGATTTCTCGATCTCCTTGGAGGCAATATCCTCTTTGGACACCCTCTAAAACTACATACAGATAGCGCTCTACTTCACCTGGCTGGGTGAGAAATTGTCGCCGCCCTAGACTGATTTCTTCCCATGGCTGTACAAACTCATCCCAGATTTCAGGGCTCAACTCTTGGGAAGCATATACGAGCTTTTGTAGCAATTGAATGTCCTGATTTTGCATATGGCAATTTAGCTGACTTTAGTCACTTAGGCGTAACCTTGGATG
>JBGCFA010000126.1:0-24644 GCA_045106675.1 Bacteroidia bacterium | reverse complement strand
TACAAGAGATGATCACCGCCCAATATAGCGGCGTGCTCTTTGCCTATCAAAACTCGGTCTGGAAGCTTGAATACGTAGCTGGTCCAGGCGAAAACTTAGTCAGTGGCAAAGTACAGCCCGAAAGTATGTTGTTGCCGCGTTTTGCGAAGCGAGACCTCTTTTGGCAAAAACTATTTCCGAGCTGGCAGATTATCCAAGACTCGACAGCTGGCAAAGTCTTGCACCCCGCTTTACGTCAACTATCGGTCTATACTCAGCAATTACTCAAACACTATGCGACTGAAGCGCCTCATGGTTTAGACATAGAGTTTTGTATCGATCAGAGTGGCAAATTGTATCTCCTGCAATCACGGCCAATCACGACACCGCAAGATGCCGAGGAAGTGCTGACCTCCGCCAATCATAAAGAAATTCTCCCCCCCTACCCTTCGCGTTTTATGACGGGTTTGATCAGAGATTGTAGCAAAGACTTATTTGCCTATTATCGTCGCATGGACCCGAGTTTGGAGGAGCGCGATTTCATCGAACTCGCTAGTGGGATGCCTTGGATCAATCTCAGCGCCTTACTCGATGTGATGACGAGCTGGGGATTGCCGAGTTCGCTGGTGTGCGAATCTGTCGGAGCTGATGATCCATATCGAATCGGTTTACGACCGTGGCAAGCACTGGCTAAGCTAGCTGTCTTTTTTCGCTTGCTGGGTGATCAATTTGGAGTGATTCGCAAAACACGAACTTGGGTCAAAAGTATGGGAGAGCAATTGGCAAGCAATCTCAGCAATCGTAAAGAAATCTGGGACTTAGAGCCCGAATTAGCCTTTAAAGAAGCTTATGTTGATATGCAGCGCGTTTATATAGACTTGGTATCGCATATGCAGGCGCTTACTGGGGCCATGTCAGGTCCTGTCAAAGTGCTGGATAAACTGGGTATTCTGCCTAAGTTGATGGCGCGTTCGGCTAGTACTGAGTATCTCTATGCTTTCCAAGCTTATCAGAGCGGTCAGATGGATTGGGAGGAGTTCGTCGCCAGCTATGGTCATCGAGGTTTTTATGAGTCAGATTTAGGGCAGGCCCGCTTCGCGGAACTCCAGACTCCTCCGGCTCAGAGTCTAGAAGCAAGCGTTCCGCAAGGCGGGGAAGTCAAAACTCCTTGGTATGGAGTATTTTTTAAACCCATCATCCAACTGATCCATACGCGGGAGTGGTTGCGTCATGAGAGTATGCGCTTCTTTTTTGAGTTGCGTAGAGAGTTGATAAAACATAGTCCAATAGATACAGATTTTGGGAATTATTATCCAGAAGATTGGCAGACACTTTTGGGAGGACGCAAGCCTGGGATAGCGGACTATGAAGCCCAGTCGGGATGGGACCTTGATAGTTTTCTACACAATCGTGTAGGTCGCAGATTACCGATCAGCAGTTTGACGCATATCAAAAGCGGAGAGAATGCGGAGGAAGGTTTGGGGATCTATCCAGGGAAGTTCAAGGGACAAGTCTGGAGAGTAAACCAAGCTGAGCCTATGAGTTTGCAAAAGCCTACATTTGAGAAAGTGATCTTATTGACGGAGTCATTGGATCCGGGATGGATACCTTATTTTGTGCAAGTGGATGGCGTGCTATCGTATGTGGGCGGGCTCTTGTCCCATGCTTCGATCATATTACGCGAGTCTCAAAAGCCAGCGATCACTCAATTGCCTCGAGATTGGCAGTTTGAGACGGGAGATTGGATAGAGATGGATGGGAAGACGGGGAAAGTGGTTTTGATTGCGAAGGTTTGAGATACAAGGGTCGAAGCAGTTTTTGAAGTTTTGAAAATAATTCTTTGTCTCTAGAGGAATTTCAGCATAAGGTAAAGGGAGATTTATAGCATGATTCAGGCTTTAGAGATGCTATGTTAAATGCCAAGAGAATCGAATATTTGTCCCGTTTGAGTCCTGTGTTTGACCATACTTTGATGTCTTTTGCTGTAAGGTTTTCCTACAAGCTTAATGAAAAAAGATTTTGTTAACCCAGCCTAATGATACGGATTTCCTCTCGCCCCCCGAAAGTGACCGTTCATACAAAAAAATAAGAGAAATCGCTTTTCAGCATAGTCTAGGATACCTAGTGTACTTAAAATCCGGTATGTTACTTACTACCATTTTGCGTATTTTATCTAAAAATGATTTTCCAAATATTTGCAACACACCATTTAGCAAAATACTAAATACTTTTTATGAAATACTTTACACTAAGCTCCGGATTATTAATCCTAAGCTTTCTGGTTTCCTGTGAAGTAGAATTCCCCATAGAGATTGATTCCGACAAAGCGCTCACTATTAATGAGTTGTCCGATGAGGCCATTGAGACCCCAGTAGTAAGAACACGTAGCGCGAACTTTATTGAAGGTGAATATATCGTGACCTTTCAAGCAAACCTGCCTTATTTTGAGCGCATGGATGCTGAGCTTAGCATGGAGCGGAGCTCTGGCCAACGGATGAGTCAAGCAAGAATAACAGAAATCCGAGCAGAAAGAGAAACAATCATTAGGACATATTTGGAGAATACCCTCGAGGATTATCAACTTGACAAAGGGGCTATTTTGCAACATTATGACGGCGCTCTTACCAAGGGTGGTCTGATCAAAATGGACAAAAAAGAAGCCGAAACACTCGCCAAAGATCCTCGTATCGATGTGATCGAACCCAACGAAGTGATGGTTCTCGATCTGAATCTGGGAGCCAAAGGTCGATTGGTACCAGCCGATGATGGTGAAGGCAAGCAGATGAGCACCTATAATATCAATGCCATCGGAGGCAGTCGCAATCTATCCAATCATTCTAATTGGGCTTTTATCGTGGATTCAGGAATTGATCTCAACCACCCGGACCTAGTGGTGAAGGGAGCACACTCTATGAGCTTTGTCCCGAGTGAGTCGAGTGCAGACGACAAATTGGGTCATGGAACCCATGTAGCAGGAATTATCGGCGCCAAAGACAACAATATGGGCGCTTTGGGTGTAGCAGCCGGAGTTCCCATGGTAGCATTTAAGGTCGTCGATCGCAATGGATATGGTACCAAAGATTATCTCCTTCAGGCTATCAGTCAATTATACTATATCGCTTCCCCAGGTGATGTCGTCAACCTGAGTCTAGGTACCAGCAAGAGCAATATCATCAATAATGCGATCGAGGCTGCACAATCAAAACTATCCATTTACTTTACCATTGCCGCAGGCAACCAAGCTGTAAATGCCGATCGCTACTCTCCTTCGGACATGCATGGCGGGAGCATCTTCGTAACAGGGGCCCTCAACCCAAATGAGACACTTACTTCCTTTTCTAACTATGGAAACTCAGTCAACTATCTCGCTCCTGGAAAAGACATATATTCCACCTTCAAAGATGGTCAGTATGCCTGGCTCAGCGGCACCTCTATGGCGGCACCACACGTAGCGGGGATTCTCCTAGCCGGAAACGGCTCATTTAGAGTCAAAAAATATGTGCGGTTTTCCACTGGTAATTCCGGTAGGGTAGTTAAGCATAAAAATTAAAGCAAAATTTATTGCTGAAGCAGCCATTAGTCATCCCCAATTGGGGATGACTAATGGCTGTATTATATGGTTTAGATTGATTATTCTTTAGCCATAGCTCTTTTTCTTCATTTATCTAGCAATCCAAGTTGGACTAAAATCAAAAGACGCTCTAAGATAGATATTCGAATCAATCATCAATCATTTGGCCACTGAGATGATTGGCAAGAGCCAAACGTTCTGCGAAGCAGTCAATCACAAAAGTTACCCGAATCTAAAAATAGAAGGGAAGGTACATATCCAGTAAGTTTGCATTATCGTCGCTCTGCGGAACGCGTGCTTTTTTAAAAGTATTTCCGAACGTTCAATGTGAGAGAAGCGTTTCTTAGCCAAGAAACAGATTGTCAAGTAGCCGGGCCTTACCCAAATAACCAGCGATAAAAGCATGAGGATGGTGCTCAGCGTCAAGGGAAGGAATCGGCTTTAGCGTCCGGCCATCAAGTATCTCGAAATAGTCCAGCTTCACCAACGGATAATCCTTGAGTTGTTCATCAACAAAAGCACGAGCCGTTGCTACGTCTTTGAATTCAGCTTGGCGTTCGCGAATAGCGCGTAAAGTCTTAGAGAGAAATAGGGATTGCCTACGCCCCTCGATAGTAAGGTAAATATTACGCGAACTCATGGCTAGTCCATCTTCCTCACGCACGATAGGACAGGGCACAACGGTAACAGGAAAGTGAAGTTCCTTGACCAATTGCTGGAGAATGAGGCACTGTTGATAGTCTTTCAGACCAAAATAAGCAAAGTGAGGCTGGACGATATTGAAGAGGATCGAAACCACTTGGACGACACCATTCATATGACCGGGTCGAGTCGCGCCGCACAATTTGTTACCTAAATCAAGGATTTGGAAATAAAACTGTGCAGGTGGATCGGGATAAATCTCATTTGCGTTGGGAGCAAAGATATAGTCAACCCCTAAGGATTCGAGTAAAGCAGCGTCTGCATCAAGATTACGTGGATATTTGTCCAAATCTTCGTTTGCCCCAAATTGAGTCGGATTGACAAAAATACTGACAATGGTGATGTCGTTGTCGGCTACCGATTGTTTGACTAAGGAAGCGTGACCTTGGTGTAGAGCACCCATAGTAGGGACTAATCCGATCCTCAAATGAGGCGCAAGTGCTTGACGAATAGTACGAAAGGAGGAAATGTCTGGAAGGATCTGCATAAGTGTGGAATAGAATGAGCAGTATATTCCAAACGGTGAATATAAATAAATGCAAATTGTTAAAACAAATTATTTTTCGTATTTTTGTGAAAGAATTTTACGGGCACTAAATGAGGAGTTTAGTGTTACAATTGATAAACACCAAAATAATATGGAGAAAAAACTGCGCATTCTCTTTGTTACTTCGGAGATTGCTCCATTCCTGAAAATGAGTTCCGCAGCAGATCTGATCCGTCTCCTTCCGCAGCGCTTGCAAGAGAAGGGCCACGAGATCAGAATTTTTATGCCCAAGTTTGGCGTAATCAACGAGCGAAGGAATCGTCTGCACGAAGTGGTCAGACTTTCAGGGATCAATATCCGAGTAGCTGGAGAGGAAAAGCCGCTTACCATCAAGGTTGCGTCGATTCCAAATGCAAAACTGCAGGTGTACTTCCTCGACAACGAGGATTATTTTCAGCGCAAATCTGTCTTAACTGACAACTCCAACAATTTCCATCCCGATAATGATGAACGCTCCATATTCTTTTGTAAGGGCGTGATTGAGACGGTCAAGAAACTAGGATGGCCGCCAGACATTATTCATTGTCATGACTGGATGACTTCATTTATTCCCTTATATTTGCGTACGCATTACAAAGAGGACCCAATGTTCAAGAAAACTAAGACTGTATTTACGGTCTATGACAATGGGTTTGAAAATGATTTTGCGAATAGCTATCTCGACAAAGTTCGCCATGATGGGATAAACGAAGAAAATCTAGACAACTTCGATGGCAATAATTACGTTGGGGTAGTCAAAGGAGGGATGGCTCTCTCTGATGTCGTGACCAAAGGTGTACCTACGATTGACGCTAAACTGGAAGAATACATTGATAAAACTCAACCAGAAAAATACTACTTCGACAGTAGCGACAAAGAGTCCTATGTCGAAGGCTACAATCAGCTGTATACCAACATCGCAAACTAAATTTACATTGTACAAAAATAAGCCCGAATGGCGTGTCATGCTTCTATGCATGACCGCCATTCTTTCTTTAACAGCCTGCCTAAACGGCCCTAGCAATACCGGAATTGAGGTATTGCCTGAGAACGATCTCCTCATTACGGCCTTTACCGATACACAAACAATCGTGTTTCGGTCCGAAATGATTGATTCGATCGAAACGTATCGTGCAGAACGCCAACTAGTCGGCAATTATGTTGACCCAGAGTTTGGCCGCATTACTGCAACGACTTATACGCAACTATTACCTCGTAATGGTCTCCTCTTTGCAGAAGACCGTGATGACCTGAAGTTTGATTCTTTAGTGCTACAATTGGTGGTAGATGCTGGTTATGGTAAGATTGATGTCCCGCAAACGCTAAGGGTCAATCTCCTCAATGATACCTTCCCTGATATCACAAGCATCTCTTCTAAGACAGCGGTCGATTACGATCCCAAAGACCTTGCCAACGGCAAGTCGTTTGGTTTCACAGAAACGGTTGTTACCACCTTTAATATCAGGTTGGATGACGAACTGGGTCGTAAAATCTTATTTACAGATCCCGATACCCTAGAAGATCGTGATTTGATGAAATTGATCTTACCTGGTTTCAGAATCAGCACTGATCCCGTTCAATTCTTTTCTCGGGAACCCGGTGCAATTTTCTCACTTGATCTAGAGGCGGATAACTCTCAATTGATCATGTACTATCAGGTCAAGGATTCGGCAACTGGTGAATTTGTAGCTGCTGATGAGCCTGAACCTTTTCGTATCCTTGGGATCACGCCTCGCTTTACTAATATAGAGCGGACAGAACTAAATAGTGATCGACTCTTAGGTAAGTTTTTGTCTCAACCTGATGATAATGAAGAGTATGAGTTTATTCAAGCTGGTGCTCTCATCAAAGGTTTTCTTCAATTTCCTGACATTTCAGATCTTGAAGGAGTAGCGATTCAGCGCGCAGAACTATTACTGCATGTTGATGAAACGTGGATCGGTAGTGAAAATCGATATGCACCTCCGGCCAACTTCAACATTGCTTATGCTGGACCTGATGGCAATGAACTAATCGATGAAACTGGCATTGCCTTAGTTACTCAACCTCCTACTTATGATGAGGACGAAGGTTACTATAGTGTAATTCTCACCAACTACGTACAGCAAGTGGTCAGTGGCCAACGTAGTAACGATGGTATGGTAATACTTCCAGCACTACAAAACTTATCTGTAAACAGAGTAGTATTAGGAGGAAATACCCATCCGACTCTTGCTCCTAAATTGAGGATCACTTATACTAAGCTTCCTCAATAAAGCTAGATTTTTAAAACATTCTGACTACACACCGCGCCATGCGAACCTATAAAGGATTCCATAGCCCGGTGTTTTCATATTGTAGGATACAATGGGAAAGCGTCTTGGGGAGAAGCTATCAGTAAATTAACTTTGGTCAGTCAAATTATTTAATCAGATAAATCAATATGTGTGGTATTGTTGGATATATAGGTTACAGAGAAGCGTATCCCATCATCATCGAAGGACTCAAAAGGTTAGAGTATCGTGGATATGACTCCGCTGGTGTTGCTCTGATGAATGGGAAACTATACATAGAGAAGAAGCAAGGCAAAGTTTCAGTCCTTGAAGCTGCAGTCAACGGCAATGCGCCGAAAGCTACTATTGGCATGGGACATACACGTTGGGCGACGCACGGAGAGCCTAATGATGTCAACGCTCATCCACATGCTTCGCAGAACGAGAAGTTTACCATTATTCATAATGGTATCATCGAAAACTATAATGTCCTCCGCCAAAAATTGCTCTCCTTTGGCTACGAATTTAAGAGTGCTACTGATACAGAGATATTAGCGCAACTCATCGAATATATCTACGAAAATGGTAATTATGATGCAGAAGGGGCTATCAGAGCCGCTTTGCAAGAAGTAGTAGGCGCCTATGGTGTTGTTGTCCTTTGCCAAGATGAGCCCGAAAAAATGTTCGTGGCGCGTAAGTCTAGCCCTATCGTAATTGGAGTAGGAGACAATGAATTTGTCGTTGCGTCCGACGCAACTCCTATTGTGGCTTATACCAAAGATGTCATCTACCTCAATGATGACGAGATGGCCATACTAGAACGCGACGAATACACCATTAAGAGTCTAGAAAATGATATTGTAGCTCCCGTACTACAAAAAATAGAAATGGAACTAGCTGAACTTGAGAAAGGCGGCTACGAGCATTTCATGTTGAAAGAGATTTTTGAACAACCACGTTCTATCAGCGATAGTCTCCGCGGACGGATTGATCCTACGACCAAGACCGTTTATCTTGGTGGCCTGGTTGATGTGAGAGAAAAACTCAGAAATGCTAAGCGCTTTATTTTCGTGGCCTGTGGTACCAGTTGGCATGCTGGCCTTGTAGGAGAGTACCTCTTCGAGGAATACGCGAGAGTGCCTGTCGAAGTCGAATACGCTTCCGAGTTCCGCTATCGCGACCCTATCATCAACGAAGATGATGTTGTCATCGCCATCAGTCAAAGTGGCGAAACAGCCGATACCTTGGCCGCCATACGTATCTCTAAAGCAAAAGGAGCCACCGTACTTGGGCTAGTCAATGGCGTTGGTTCAACTATTTCGCGTGAAACTGATGCTGGTGTGTATATCCACGCCGGACCAGAGATTGGAGTAGCTTCGACCAAGGCATTTACTTCACAAGTTACGGTACTGACTTTGATGGCAAGTTATATCGCAGACCTTAAAGGTACCGCGACGATCAAAGGCCAAGATGCAATTCAAGAACTACTACAGATCCCAGCCAAAGTACAGCAGATTCTAGAATCCAATGAAGAAATCATCAAGATTGCTGAAATCTTCAAAGATGCCTCTAACTTCCTTTACTTAGGCCGAGGCTATAATTTCCCCGTCGCCTTAGAAGGAGCGCTTAAGCTCAAAGAAATCTCCTACATCCACGCTGAAGGATATCCTGCGGCAGAGATGAAGCATGGACCGATCGCTTTGATTGATGAAAATATGCCGGTGGTATTTATCGCCACTCATGACGAATCTTATGACAAGATTGTCTCCAATGTCGATCAGGTAGTCTCTCGCAAAGGACGTGTGATCGCAGTCGTTACCGAAGGGGACGAACACGTACGTAAGTTGGCGGAGTTTGTCATCGAGATCCCAAAATCGCACCCCTCTGTGATGCCTTTGCTCTCGGTCATCCCCCTACAGTTGCTAAGTTATCATATCGCAGTCATGCGAGGCTGTAATGTGGATCAGCCCCGTAACCTTGCAAAGTCGGTTACAGTAGAATAAATCGCACCTCCGTTTTCCTCTCAAAATACAAGAACCGGTTCTAAACTTTAGGGCCGGTTTTTTTTGTATATTAAAAGACTACAATACTTTGTTTGTCGCCTGATTAGCGACTAACTGACTGACAATACTCGCAATTCATTCGCTTATGGGCGAAATAAAATTGAAATACACGAACCAGCATTCGCGCTTTCTTGACATCGATCATGGACTGGTTCATTATAGAGACGAAGGCCAAGGACCGCCTATCTTGCTGCTGCATGGCACCTTTGCTTCTCTCCATACTTTTGACGGCTGGGTCGATGAACTCAAGTCGTCCTATCGTCTTATTCGTCTTGATCTACCCGGTTTTGGTCTCTCAGAAGTTACTGAAGACCATGTTTATAGCATGGATCGCTATCTGCATGTGATTGCCGCTCTACTCGATGAGTTGGGTTTAAATCGTGTCACCATCGCCGGGAGTTCTTTAGGAGGCTGGTTGGCTTGGCAATTTGCGTTGGATTATCCCGACCGTGTCGAACGCTTAGTTTTGATTGATGCTGCTGGCGTAGAAATCCATCGCCATATTCCTCTGCCCGTTCGCTTGGCGCGCCTGCCTTTTGCAAGCAAGTTTGTGTCCTTCTTCATCAATCGCCCGACCATAAACCACTTCATCAAAGACGTCTATGCTGATCCAAATAAGATCAAGCCTGAGGTGATAGATAGATATTATGAGCTTTTTGCGCGAGAAGGTAATCCCGAAGCCTTTTTAACGATCGTCAACACAAAGTTTGTAGATCGCGCCCACGAATTGCCCAATATTCAGGTGCCGACGATGATCATCTGGGGAGAAAAAGATAAGTGGTTGCCGATTAGCAACGCCTATCACTTCCTCAATATGCTACCCAATGCTAAGTTGATTATCTATGAGGACCTTGGGCATATTCCCATGGAAGAAGCCCCTGCAGATACCGCTCAAGACTTAAAAGAATTTATGAGTGAGGTTCAATATCCAATGAACTCCCAGCGATACGCATCATAGCTTACTAGATCCGCATACTCGGTCACTATCTTTTTGATAAAACGCTCTCCATCAAAGATCAGTTTAGCCAAATAAGTATTCGCACCTTCTCCACCATAGAGGTATAGATACAAATACTCCCCTTCTGGCGAAAGGTACATCATCGTCGCTCGATGAAACATCTCATTATAGCACAGATTGGGATCATAAAGATTGGCGTAAGCTGTCTTTGGAATTAATATATCCTTACCGTCTATACTAATCCAAAGCGTATCAATCTCCTGCCCCGGATAACTTTCAATCGCTCCATAAGCTGCCATGCTGTCGATAGATTCTATGAGACTATCCGTTCCGGCACGGTAAGCATAAGAATGCCCCAAAGTATCAAAATTGACAGTCTTTAAGCCCATCTTGACTAATCGCCCATCTTTGAGGGTGTCTTTCATTTTGAGCGCGGTGCGACCACAATAGGTCACGCAAACGCCATCCAAAAGGGTTCGATTGGATAGAAACATTTTGTCAGCAGGAGTCTCAAGTACATCTTGCATTACAAACTCCAAAAAAGCACTATCGGAAGGATGTGCGCGCAGGATGGTTTGTATATGCTGCTGATAATCAGCCGATTGCCCAAAAGAAAGCAGTGGCAAAAAAACAATCAGAGAAAGGTAATATCTAAGGCTCATACCACAAGATCGGAAATTTCTATGCTTAGGGCAAAGCGTCGTAAACCGCTTCATGCACGCGTTGACGAATTCGCATTTCGTTGAGCTTCCAATTATTGGATTTAGGATGGACCCGATTGCTCAAAAACACGAATACCAATTCATGCTCGGGATCTACCCAGACGCAGGTACCCGTAAAGCCAGTATGTCCATAGGAGTCCTCAGAAGCACTCGGCGCAATGATATAAGCGCCTCGTTGAGCAGGCGGTTTATCAAAGCCATAAGCTCTATGTCCTTTACGGGTCTGCGTAAACGTTTCTATCGTACTGGCTTCAAGGTAACGTTCACCACCATAGGTGCCACCATTGAGGAGCATCTGAAATAATATCCCCAAATCATTGGCATTGGCAAATAATCCAGCATTGCCAGCTATCCCTCCCATAAGAGCGGCAGTAGGATCATGCACATAGCCTCTGAGCAATTGTCCGCGCCAACGACCATCATACTCAGTCGGCACAATGCGTTTGATATCAACCTTTTCTCGCGGCAAGTAAAAGGTTTGCTGCAAGCCCAGCGGCTGATAAAAGGTCCGATCCATATAGAGATCAATCGGTTCTTTATTGACTGAATCAATCGCCCGCTGAACCAAAATCATATTGAGATCGCTATAATCATATCCCGGATTAGGGGCAGGAATCGTATGCCGCACTTTCTCCCAAAGAGAGTCTCGATAATCATTTCGTAAGTAAAAATCCCCCGCCACCAAGACATTATGCTTTTCACTCGGTCTCGGCTTATAATACTTACCATATTTGCCAGTCGTGCTGTCTCGGTATCGCAAATAAGGCAAGATTGGCATCCCGGCTGGTAAACCCGAATAATGGGTCATAAGATCGGCCAGCCGCACCCGAAAAGCTGGCGCAGAAACTCGTTTTGAACCTTCTGAGATGACTCTAATAATGCGGAGACTATCGCCTTGCCGTAAGCTATCATAACTCACCTTCAGGCCGCTTTCTCTTTGCGCGGTAAAACTAAAAGGAGATTCTGCCGTGCTATCTTCTGCTAATTTGGCCAATTGTGCAGGGCCGAGCCAAACCGTATCGCGTTCGGCGGAGACGGCAATATTTACTTTCGTCTTTTTAAAGAAGCGCGCTAATCGTTGATTAGGATTTATCTTGCCTTCATTGGTCATCTTCATCGCTGCGATAGTCGTTGCAGCTATTTTGGTAACCGAGGCAATGTCATACAGATCATCCGGATAGACCGATCGACGTTCTTGGTAAGTATGGTATCCAAAACTCTTATGATAAATCACTTTGCCTGCCTTAGCCACAAAAACTTGCCCACCAGGTAAAGCCGAGGCATCGATCCCTTCGAGCATCACAGAGTCAATTTGAGTTAGAGCCATCAAGTCAATGCCAAGGGCGATTGGGGGAAGATAAGCAAGACGATTGCCTCTAATCGGATCTCCTTGTCCATAAGCCAAGCGAGGATGTAAATCTAATGGCAGATGACCAAGGGGACTGATCCCTCCAAATACTGCCTGGGCAGCCAGCTCTTGCCCAATGCTATCTTGACGATACGCATGCATCAGGCTAGGGAAAGCAGCAAAGGTTTTTAAGCGTTCGGCTTCGCCAAACTGCAAAATCACCAGCTTAGCAGCTGATTGTAACGGTTTTATCGCTTGCCAAAAGGCCTGAGAAGCGAGACTATCAATAGGCCGATTGGGGAGAACCAAAATCAATGGATCGGCTTGACGCAGTATTTCCGGTGGAATAATCGGTACCTGAGTTCCCAACTCCCAATCCAGTGCCGTATAATCCAATGGGGCATATAACGCCATACGCTGGGCCATTACCTCAACGTTCATCCCTATGGAGACCAGCTGAGGCTTACTACTAGATAGACCATGTATCGGTAAGTGGCTCAATTCATTTTGGACGAGACTCAAACTCGCTTGCCCTAGACGGTGATTGAGCCAAGCGATAGATTCCTGATCGATCGGTGGTTGAGATTTTGCGGCCTTGGCCGAACGCGTGGCTCCAGACCATGTTTTCGCCAAAAATATTTTATAGGCTTTTGCTTCTAGTTCGCTCACTCTCAATTCTCCGTTTTGAAGCAGATCCCGCATGATTTTCTGGGCGGCTTGATACTGTCTGGCTGGGAGCAAGATCATATCAGTACCTGCTTTGACCATCTGCAAGAGTTGGTCTTCGAGGGAGATATCGCAGATTTTCACTTCAGAGATTAGAAGTCCTTGATATTCGGCATGCCCTGCGAGGTAACTGCCGATGATATTGCGCTTTTGAGAATTCCATTTGATGCGCTGAACCGAACTAGGGTCTAGTAAAAGTGATGCTGTTCCTTTTTGACTGAGACGAGTATATGGCCAAAGGAGGCTATCTCTTCTCAAAGAATCCGTTTCGAAAGGGAAATACACTTTTGCGTTGGTGACACTAGCGATGATACCCTGTTCCTGCAGACTATTGACCAATTGCAGGTTGCGATGTATCCAAGCTGATCGATTGACGGCTTGAAAGTTATTGCTTTGACCGGGGACAAAGTACAGATGATAACCCCAAGACTGATATTGATGAGCGAGTCTTTCTCCAAACTCGTCAATGAGTTTAAGATTTTGCACTGCACCCAAGCGTTCGTCAGCGACGACATCCAACCAATCCGCCCGCTCATAGCCACCAAAACTACCCATCAATAAGGGAGTATGGGTGTGTTGTTGAGCATTTTGCTGCCAATCCCATAATGATTCAGGAGATTGAGTCTTCAATGCTAAGCCACCGGGACTAGGTTGAAAAAGCTGACTTAAGGTCTGACTATCGGGTTTGAGGCTATCGGAAGGTATTAATAAAAAAAGCTGCGCTAATAGCTCCTGTTCATTCATGGCTGCAAGCTGCTCAGTCGCCCAAGTAGTGTCAGCCAATAGAAAAGGTGCCTCCACTTTTTCCTCCTCAAAAGTAGGACGATAAAGGGTAGCAAATAATACGAGCCCTATGCCCGCACTTATAAATAGCAGCGTATATAGCCTTCCATGCATACAAGAGCTTTTGATAATCCGAAAAAAGGGGGATTGAAGAGTTGTGTACTTATAGTACGGTTTGGGGGACTAAAAGATGCTAATATTTGAGATAATTAGCGACCGAATTTGCAAGCGTGTCTTACAGGAATGTTTGCGCGTTTGGGCAGCAAAATTATGCCGATTCTGTAATATACCAGTAGAGACGCAAGATTTTGCGTCTCTACTGGTATATTATTTTAGCGAGTTTAAACCGCGACGGCTTCCTCGATTAATATGTCTTCTTCGATTTCGTCTTTTTCAACGCGCAGATTTGCGATGATAAACTTCTGTCGATCGGGTGTATTCTTGCCCATGAAATACTGCAACAATTTGGGGATAGCGGTTTCCTCTTGTAACATTACTGGCTGGAGGCGAATATTCTCACCGATAAACTGTTGAAATTCATCTGGAGAAATCTCTCCTAACCCCTTAAATCGAGTTATTTCAGGCTTGCCACGTAGCTTACCAATAGCCTCTTGCTTTTCGGCCTCAGTATAACAATAAAAGGTCTGTTGCTTATCACGCACTCTAAATAGCGGCGTATCAAGAATGAACAAATGTCCACTTCGTACCAAATCTGGGAAAAATTGCAGGAAGAATGTCAGTAATAAAAGGCGAATGTGCATCCCATCGACATCGGCATCCGTGGCAATCACGATCTGATTGTAGCGCATATCGTCTAGCCCATCTTCAATATTGATGGCGTGATGCAGAAGATTAAACTCCTCATTTTCATACACCACTTTTTTGGTCAAACCATAGCAATTGAGGGGCTTACCCCGCAAGCTAAATACGGCTTGAGTCTGCACATCACGTGCTTTGGTGATCGACCCACTAGCCGAGTCTCCCTCCGTAATAAAGAGGGTGGTCGCAAGTTTCTTTTCATCGTCGCCTTTTTTATCACCAAAGTGAACGCGACAGTCCCGTAATTTCTTGTTATGAAGATTGGCTTTTTTGGCGCGCTGATTGGCTAGTTTTTTGATACCTGCGATCTCCTTACGCTCACGCTCCGATTGTTGGATGCGTTTAAGTAGGGCTGCGGCAGTATCTGGATTTTTGTGGAGATAGTTATCGAGTTCCTTGCTGAGGAAGTCATTGATGAAGGTCCTAACTGTTGGGCCATCGGGACCAACATTGATCGAACCGAGTTTGGTTTTGGTTTGAGACTCAAAAATAGGCTCTTGAACGCGAATCGAAATCGCCCCAATGATAGAAGCTCGAATATCAGTAGTGTCGAAGCTTTTGTTGTAAAACTCTCGTACCGTTTTGACTACAGCTTCGCGAAAATATTGTAAGTGTGTACCTCCCATAGAGGTGTACTGCCCATTGACAAAGGAGTAATACTGTTCTCCATAGGCACTACCATGCGTCAGGGCCACTTCGATATCATAGCCTTTGAGGTGTATGATAGGATAGCGGATCGTCTCAGGATCAGTCTTGCGCTCAAGCAAATCGAGCAGGCCGTTCTTCGAATAGAAGCGCTTACCATTGAAATAGATCGAAAGACCCGCATTGAGGTAGGCGTAGTTCCAAATTTGATTGGCAATATATTCGGGGATGAACCGATAATTTTTGAAGACCTCTGGATCAGGTCTAAAGATCACCGCAGTACCATTTCCCTCTTTAGACTTAGCAATCTTGAAGTCCTTAGTGATCACACCTTGCGAAAACTCGGCTACTTTCTTTTTGCCATCTCGCACAGACTCTACTCGAAAATAATCAGAAAGCGCATTGACGGCTTTGGTACCGACTCCATTTAGTCCAACTGATTTTTTGAAAGCTTCTGAGTCATATTTGCCACCGGTATTGATACGCGAAACACAATCTATCACTTTGCCCAAGGGGATACCTCGACCGTAATCCCTAACCGTAACTTCACCATTTTGAACGGTGATGTCGATTTTACTACCGTGGCCCATCACATATTCATCGATGGAGTTGTCGATAACCTCTTTGATCAAGATATAGACACCATCATCTTGGGCGGAGCCGTCTCCTAGTTTACCGATATACATCCCAGGACGCAGACGAATGTGTTCGCGCCAATCGAGGGATTTTATACTGTCTTCGTTATATACTGGTTTGTTGGCCATATATGATAATACACTATTGTGGTTGGCTAGACAAGCAATTTACTAAAAAAAACAGCAAAATCTCTAGCGTTCGGCAAGGCCGCAACTAAAATTAGCATCTCAGTGGCTAAATATCGCCGAATTGAAATTGGTTCGGATTTTGTTTATTACCTTTAATGGATAATTGTCTAACTTATAAAATGGGTTATTATTCATAGAAAGCCTCCTCCTATCTCTAGCAAAAATTCTCTTTTAAATGAAACACTTTAACGCTGTCTTGCTCGGCTTAGCCTTAATCCTGTGTTCAAGCTCCCCCCTATTTGCTCAAGACCAAGAATGTGGTACCGTATTAAGCAAGGAAGAACTTGCTCAGCATCGATCCTTCAATCAAAACTGGCAACAACATGCCCAAACGAGAAGTGGCAACAGTATCATTATGATTCCTGTTCAGCTACATATCCTCCGCAAGACCAATGGTAGCGATGGTATCAGTGTAGCGGATTTTGAAGCGGCTCTCGATCGTGCCAATGAGTTGTTTTTGCCTAGTAGCCTCCAATTTTATCAGTGTGGCCCAATCAATATCATTGATGATGATACTTACTCCCCTTATGATGTAACGGAGATGGCGGCACTGGATGCTGCTCACTCGACCACCAATGTGATCAATATCTACAGTAGTGAATCCGTAACCTCTGGCGCAACCCCCATCTGTGGACATGCTCAGTTTCCGTTTCCAGGAGGGCTTGACTTTGTGATGCTCGCCAATAGCTGTACCAATAACGGTAGCACCTTTGCCCATGAACTGGGCCACTACTTCTTCCTTTATCATACACATCAGGGTAGTAATGAATTAGTAGACGGTTCAAACTGCGGAGTTGCAGGCGACTATCTTTGTGATACTCCAGCGGATCCACGTCTCAGCACATCGACTAATGTAGACGCAGCCTCTTGTGTATATACAGGTGTAGGCACAGACACAAATGGAGATTCATATAGTCCAGAGACGGACAATCTTATGTCTTATACGGGTAAACATTGTCGCCTTGAAGTCTCAGATGGGCAACATAGTAGAATGCTAGCCGCTTACAATACCTACCGCACTTATCTCACTTGTGGCACAGCGGTTACTTTAGACGCAGATTTTGCTGCTGATGTCGAGGCAGACTGTAGCAACAACTTAGTCGTGCAATTTTGTGATGTATCAGAAGGTGCTCCTACGGGATGGAATTGGACGTTCGGCGATGGAGCCGTAGCCACAACACAGCATCCGTCTCACACTTATAGTGCTGCGGGGACATATGATGTCAGCCTAACTGTAACAAGAGCCGCTGCCAGTGATGTGCAAACCTATGCTGCCAAAATCAAGGTCGGTACGGTTGGGATTCCATACACACAAGATTTTGAAGGTCCAACGGCCCTCAATCAATGGAAGATAACCAATACGATGAAAAATACGATTTCCACTTCGCCCAGTGCAGCCAATGGAAGTAGCGGAGGCATGATGATGGATGGAGCGACCATATGGGCGAGTCCTTATTTTTACGATCCTGCGACAGCAGCTGATGCATTTGATGCCTTACAAAATCCATATTATAAATCTTTGGCTGAGCTATGTGTCAATGCTGATGATTATGACAACCTCAACCTTAGCTTTGATTTACGTCAGATGTACTTCAATATTCCGAGCTATACCAATTTTCGGGTTTTGGTTAATGGTGTACAAATAGGCCCTACTTATCAGGCGGACCCTGCGGAAAACTGGAGCACGCTCAATATTGATTTATCGGCTTATGATCAAAGTAGCTTTACGCTAGGGCTCGAAAGCTCAGTTTTATTTGATAATGCAGGCGGATCAGCAAACTATATCGACAATCTCAGCTTGACTGGCACCCAAGTATTACCGGTAGAGTATGCGTCATTCGAAGTGGCGCAAAATAATGGCGATGTCATCCTTGATTGGGCGACGCTCTCTGAGCAAAACAATGATCGCTTTGAGGTGATGCGTAGTGTAGATCAGACAAATTGGGAGGCAGTAGGTGCTGTTTTAGCCCAGTCTGGGAACGCTGCGACCAAGAATTATCAGTTTGCAGATCGTCAAGCCGCTAGCCTTGCCGCAGATAAAATATACTATCAGCTCAAACAAATTGACTATAATGGCAGCAGCGATTTATCGGAGATCCGCAGTGTGAAACTGGAAGCGCTTAGCCAAATGCTGGTCTTTCCTAATCCTACTCAGGGCCAACTCAACCTTATCTTACCACAATTAGAGGCAGGAAATGTCAGCATCATCTTGCATGACATCCAAGGACGAGAAATCTATCAAATAGGACGTGAAAGCGATGGCAATAGTGCTAATCAGCTTTATAGCATGACGCTGCCACAACTCAAATCAGGCGTCTATCTCCTCAGAGTCAAAACAAATAAGCAGACCTTCAATACCAAGGTCGTCGTTGACTAGTAAGTTGATGAGTACCGCTTTGCGGAACGTTTAGACATATCAAAGGCTGATAGAGTTTGAAACTCTATCAGTCTTTGTCATTTAGTCTCGCTGTGCGGAACAACTCCTCACAACAGATCCATAAGAGCGTTCTGCGAAGCAGCTAAAACATATTGCTTACGGAATAGTATTGGGTTGTAAGTCAATAAGGAGTAGGACAGTAATCAGTATGAAGTAAATAGTACAAAGACGCATCTAGATTTTAGCCTTCTCTATACTTTATACTTATTACCGACTACTTAGGCTTAGTACTTTATCACTTCGCTCGAAACGCTCAGCCAAAAATATCGTATCTTTGTAATACAACGCAAAACAAGTGTTATGACGCAAGAAGCAATGATCAAGGTTACCGAAAATGCTTTTACGCACATCGGGCAACTCCGGGAAGAAAAAGGCTACGATGATAGCTACGGATTGCGCGTGAGTGTAGAAGGTGGCGGTTGCTCTGGATTGAGTTACAAATTGGATTTCGATAATCAAGAAGTAGCGGGTGATCAAGTGATCGAAGACAAAGGCATCAAAATCTTTGTCAATATGAAAAGCCTACTTTACCTCGTCGGTACGGAGCTTGATTATAGCGGTGGTCTGCAAGGCCAAGGCTTCCACTTTGCCAATCCTAACGCAAGTCGTACCTGCGCCTGCGGGGAAAGCTTTTCGGTCTAGCAGCTTAAATAGCTAATCAATATGCCCAATGATGGAGTGTTCAACACTGCATCATTGGGCATCGTTTATACGACTATTCTTGTTTAAGTGCTTCTTCAACCACATTCCCGTTTTCGCGCACAAGAAACTTTAGTACCTTCCCTGTTTCGTCTTTGACGAACTCAAAAGTCAAAGGCATTTCGGCATTGAAAAACACAGTTTCAGACTCTGGTTCAACAAACATTTGCATTTCACCAGCAACAATCTTTAGGCCCTTGTCTTGGACTGTAATAGTAATGCTACCCGTATTGGGAGCTTCGTAAACACCGGTATAGTTAGTAAGTGTCTCTGGAGATAGAGTCGTTATTTGCTTGTCTTGATTACCATGTAAATCTTGGTGATCATAGCTAATGACACGCGTCATAACCCATTTACCAGATTCATTTTTCCATATATGTGTAAACTGTGCTTTGTCAGCGAAGCCAGTTGCCTGACCATTTTCCATAACATGGAAGGTATGTTCTCCTCGGATGATCGCCCCATAATTATTGAGAGGGAAAACGGCAATTGTACCCGCTACTTTACGACGCTCCACCTGATTTACTCCTTCACTACATAAGCCCGTCTTCAAGGCTTCTATCAGACTCGCAGCAGAGGAGGTATATCCAGCTTTATCATGAAAAAACTCAATATCTTCACTAAAAAAAACCTCCATCCCTGCCAGATCACAAGTATTATATGCTTCCCAGAATAAACTGTCTTGATACAATATCTGCTCACTCAGTGATCGCTCTTCTACTTTTGTTTGATCAGGATTTGATTGACCATGGATAAGATTAGGATAAATCAAAAAGGGCAATAGGCCTAATAAATAGTACTGTATTCTCATAACTTCAACTCTTTGGTTAATAATTCAAGCCAAAGACTAAGCGCATAATATATAGTTGAAAATACATTTAAAGAGCTCCAACAAATCACCAATGCCTTAATTCAAGCTCTCGATTAGTACTACAGATTTCTTGGCATTCTTCCTGAGAAGCTTTCTCCCAAAACATTGAGTCGCATAAAAGCGTTCGGCACGGCCGGTATCAAACAGGATTAGCGAATACAATTAATCGGACAACTATAGGTGAAAAGGTTTATCAAAAATTAATCCTAACGCAAGTCGTAGCTGCGCCTGCGGGGAAAGCTTTTTGGTATAGCTAAATAGAGTCGGAAACAGTGTATTGGGCGAGCTGCCATTTACTTCAAGACGGACTCATATATTTCATTCAGTAAGTTTTGTCTCATGCCTGAGTCTCGGTGATTTAGCAGGATAACTATGCCCCATTTTTTTACTCTGTTATAGCATATGATAGAGGACTGCCCCATAGAATCACCGGATTTCAAATATATAGTGTTCTCACCATCCAGCATGATGTTGGTACCTAAACCCAATTCTCTATTATCATCTTGGTAGAATATTTGTTCAGTCATGATTGCCGCTTGCGAAATCGCACTGTTTTCATTCAATAGTTCCTGTAAGTAGGTAATCATATCCGAGGCACTAGATTTTACCAATCCTGCAGATGCAGTGACATTCCATTTTAAAAGTTCCTGAGTACCTCCGTCTGGATTATAAGCATTAGTCTTATTGCTTACAGCAAAGTCTTTGGTTAGAGTATTGGTCATTTGCAATGGAGCTATGATTTTTTCTTGGATGATTTCATCATAACTTTTACCATATACAGTTTCTAATATTTGTCCAAGTAGCGTATAGCCCATGGTGGAATAACGGTATTGACCATGGTCGATTAGTGCATGACAATTATTGATAATCGCCGCAAGTGATTGCTCTGTAACTTTACTGATTGGTTGTTGGGAATCTTGCTCGATCAGTTTTCTAAAATCTATATCGGGTAAGCCAGATTGATGCGAGGCTAGGTCTGATATTGTGATTTTATTTTGAAGGTTTCCATGCAACACAAACTCTGAGGGAAGATAGTCATCGATGTAATCAGACAATTGGAGTTTGTTTTCCAGTGCTGCTTGTGCGATCAAGTTTGCCGTTATGATTTTCGTGATTGATGCGATTTCAAAGATGGAATTCTTATTGATGTTGATCTGACTGTCTTTGCCCAGCTTGCCATATGCAGTATAGTATTCGACATCATTGCTAATGAAACCAATGATGATCCCTAAATCTGCATTCTCTAGCAGCGTACTTTTTGCAATAGAATCAATCTGATTATACATATTCTGTCCAAAGGAAGCCTTGCTTAGAGACAGTATAGCGACTAAGATTAATAATGTACTTTTCATTGTATCTGGATTTATTTTATCGTTTGATACAAATGTGAGGATGGGAGCTGCGTTTTGCGACCGAATAAAAAAAGTCGTACGCTTTTCCTGAATAAAAAGCGTACGACTTTATCAAGTCAAGCGTAGGAGTATTTACAAATCACTATTAATCATCGACTTACGGTAGGCCGTAGGAGTAGTACTGGTATGCTTTTTAAAAGCGGTATTGAAAGAGGATTTTGAATTAAAGCCAACTTGGTACAAGATCTCAAGAACCGTGACATCATTCTTTGTTTCATCTCTAAGTATCGCCATGGCTTCTTCAATACGATATGTGTTAATGAAATCAAAGAAATGCTGCCCTAGCTGATGATTGATCAATAGGGACAAATCACGCGTGGGAATTTCAATGCTATCAGAAACGTTTTGAATGCTCAAAGATGGATTGAGAAAGGGTTTTTGTTCACTCATATACTCGCTCAACTTCCTTAACTCATCATCATAGGTTTGAACTTCTGCTGCTAAGTGCGCACTCTTTTTTTCCTCAGAAATGATGCTCTTGAGCAGTTTCAGTTTTGAGTCAATCTTTCTAAACAGACTCGGATGGTTCAATGCTTTAAATAAGTACCAGCTTATGATGAGAAGTTCGAATATGAAAAGCCCAATTTTCAGCCATTCGGAAATATCAGGATAGGCTGAAAATTTAAAAATATTCTTTATAAGCGCAATGATATAGAAGAAAGACAGTGCTAGGGTCAATTGAAATAGCCAATGTATAGATTCAAGACTAGCCCCTGCATAATTTTCCAGATATATCTTTCTTACTCTCCTTAATAATAAGAAGGTAGCAGCAATATATAGGGCAATCTGCACATGGATAAATAGGTGGTTGAACCTAATCTCTAGCATGCTACTATTTTGTTCAAGGAAACTGATTTTAGCAGCCATGTCCACTGCATAAAAGCGAGGCAGTAGGATCAGATTTGTTAGCAGAAAAGGAACAGCATGAAGTAGCTGCTTGGGTTTTAGTTCAAAATCAGTGTAGCAGACAGATAATACATAAAGATAAAATGTAGGGAACTGTAAAAAGGTCACTGAGGATTGAAACATTCCCACATTGGAGGGGCCATTGACAAATGAACCGAATAAAATCCCACTGATATCAATAGCGGTCAGCACCAAAAAAACGGCAAACAAACGATTGCTTAGTTTGTGTTCTGTTTTAACCGTAATCAAAAAATAGGCGAGAAATAAGGATAGGAACAGAATAACTATGCTGACTGTAATGACAAAATTAAGTTTATCCATTCGTTATTCTTCTTTTGTTCTTTACCTATTTGAGGGAAACAAGGGTTTTCCCATTTGCAGGTATTGACCGAACTAGGCGCAGCACAATAGGTCTTTTCGCAGGCTTTATTCTTTATTCATAATGGTTGGTTCTCCTTCAAGGTAGCCCAAGGAAACAAGAAATTTATCTGCTTCAAAAGTGGTCTTTCTATAATAGACCATACTGCTATTATAATTGAAGAAGCCATGTTTTTGTCCCTCATATAATAACAAATCACATCTGTTTCCTACTGCTTTCATGGCAGCGCAAAAATAGGCAGACGCTTCCATTGAAATTCCCCCGTCCTCAGTTCCATAAAACAGAAGGCTAGGCGGAGTTTCGGGCTTAATATTGTGTAGTGGTGATAAATCCTTATACTTTTCACCTATCCATCCATAAACTTCAGCATCGCTTGGGCCAAGATCAATAACGGGATTGTATAAGATCAGTGCATTCGGTTTTGAGCTTATAGAAAGCTCATCATTAGGATCATCATAGCCTTCTGTCATTGCGGTTGCAGCTGCCAAATGTCCACCAGATGAACCTCCGACGGCAATTACTTTATTCTCATCAATTTTAAATTTATTTGCATTTCTTTTAATGTATCTAATAGAGGATTTCGCATCTGCGATACAATCAAAGATATTCGCTCGATGAGTACTCCATACCCTGTATTCTACTACAAAACATACGATTCCTCTTTCAGCGAAGTATCTTGCTTGAGGTTCGAATTGTGTCAAACTACAATTGTACCAACCACCTCCTGAGAAGAAAACCATTGCGGGATAGTTATAGCTGCTATCACTTTGGGGAGGGAGAAAAACCCTCATCTCTAATTGAGTAGAGTCTATTTTCTTATAGATGACTTTCTCGTAATCGATAGTATCTCCCTGCGCAAATACAATTGTGCATGTGATAAAAAAAAGCAGGAATACTGATATTAGATTCTTCATAATTAATTGCAGCTATCGACTAACCTAGGTGCTGGTCGAGGATTCCGCGACGACGAATAGCTCGTAGACCGTACTAGCCAATAATTTATATTTCTGTCCAATTCTTTTTTGGTCTGTCTGTGGGGTAGCCAAATTCGCTTCTAAACTGCTTTCTTTCACTCGTAAAATCCCACCACTTTTTCGAATAATCATTGTTTCCCGAAAAGTCAACCGCTAATCTAAATTGATCTTCAACACATGGGTCGGTTTTGTAGCCTTTCTTTTTTTCATATTCGTCCGTTAAGCTAGCTCCACTTTTTCCTTTTAATTCCTCAATACTATAATATCCTAAAAACACCAAGTCCTTTGCGAACTCAATGCCTATTGAAGGTATTCGCTGAAAGTCAGCTAAAGCGTAAATTTCTTTTGCTCTAGCTTCTGAAACATTTAATATTTTCTCTAATTCATCAGAAGAAAAATCTAAAATATCAGATTTCCGGACCTTGTTTTTTCGCAGGTTTTTCCTCTCAGTATCAGACAGCTCTAACTTTAGATTTCTTTGGTTTTTCATAAATCATCACCTTTAGAAGATCGTGAGCTGTTTGTTCGAATCGCTCTCAGCTTGTTCTGATGTAACTTATTCCAGAAGGATACTTATATGAGATGACCTTAAAGTTCCTAGAGCCGTTCCCTTCTTCTGATTGTTGCTTACAGTTTTAATTTTTTATTAGTCGAATAACTGCCCTTTTATCGCCTGCGAGAATGCTGATAAGATAAACCCCATTGGGTTCTTTAAGAGATACGTTTAAGACTTGTTCTTGACCAAATGTCTTCGATTGAATTAGTCTCCCGTTAATATCCGAAACTAAAATATCAGCTGTAACATATATGGCACCTAAATCAATTGAGAATTTACCATCAGTTGGGTTAGGGAAAACGCGAAACCCTTCTCCAAAATCACGTGACCAAATACGTGCACTTGAAGTTCCCGCCGTTCCAGGACGCACATCTGTTGATTCTTCAATCTGTACATCAGCGAATCCGCTAAATCCACCACTTGCAGTCATGAAACTATTCCAGTTTACAGGCTCGTCTCCAGATGAAACTGCTTCCCAGTTTTCCATGTCAG
>JBGCFA010000125.1:0-37098 GCA_045106675.1 Bacteroidia bacterium | reverse complement strand
CCATGAAAGACCTTAAAAAACCAAGGTTCGGTACGACCGTGACTCGGAGCCCAATGCGCGTTTTCAAGCAATAGCTCGATTTGTTTGCGAGGGATTACTTCATCCGAATATTGCGGAGGGAAGATCGAACGACGCTGACGGATCAAGCGACTGATTTCATCTAATTCAAAAGGAGCGGGAGCATTAGGTTTTTGTGCCTGAGTGGCATCTGAGATCTCAAGAGATTCGTCGGCTTTACGCCTCACGATTTTGGCCATAGCAAAGAATGATTTGTCTAAAGATACGAAAAAAGGCCGTTTGCAAGATTTATCCAATCATTTGCAAGCTGAGTGCAAGGCCTCAAGAAGCTTTTAGCCCCAATTTTAAGCCATAACCAATTAGCACAATTATTTCATCGATTAATTCTCACTGACATGAAAATTCTATTAGAAATACAATGCCTACTGCTCATCTTGGCTCTCAGTCCGATGATCAGCAAAGCACAAGAAACAGTTCCTACAGCACCCCTTACTTCCCTACCCAAAGCCGCGATCCTCAATGTAGATGCTAGCGGGCTCGTCGAAGATCCCGCCATGATGGGTAATCTACTTCGGCTTGAGTTGCAAAAACTCAAGCGCTACCAAGTCATGGACAAATATGATATGCAAGACCTCTTGGCTGAAACAGAGATCAAACTCATGGATTGTTATAGTACACGCTGTCTTTTAGAGGCAGGTCGAGTCTTAGGAGTTGATAAGATGATCACCGGCAATGCCGAACGCTTCATGAACAAGATCATCATCACCATCAAGATCGTCGATGTCAGCTCCGGATTGGTCGAAGCGGCTGAGGTAGGGGAGTATCTCAATATGGGAGAGGAACTCCAAAATATGCTCATGCTTTCTCTCAATGATTTGCTCGAGATCGAAAATGATCCCCTCATCGTCAACAACCTCGCTTTCTACGACATTTTGCAACCCCCACGCTCTTCACGTATCATCAACAATGGCCCACGCATTGGTTTTGCTTATATCGGGGGCGACGCTGCCGAACGCTTGGGTGCGCCTCTTGATGAAGGAGGATATGATGCCTTTCCAATGATCAGTCAGCTCGGCTTCCAATACGAAATCCAGTATATGAGTGCGGGCAATTTTCAAGCCTTGATTGAGACCATAGGCTTGATCGGTGGCTTGGAGCAATCTATGTTCATCCCTAGTGTAGTGATTCTCAATGGTTTTCGCGAAAACAAACATGGCTTCGAGATTGGCTTTGGCCCTTCGATCTCAGTCCGCAATGTCGCTGAAGGCTATTATGATGAAAACGGCATGTGGCAACTGGCAAGCAATTACAATAATGCCCTAGGCAATAATCCTTTTCCCCTCATCGAGCAACTGGACAGCCGCGGCAATGCAGAGTTTTATACGCGTTGGATTTGGGCTGTAGGCAAGACTTTTCGCTCTGGCCATCTCAATATCCCCGTCAATATCTACGCCTCCACCCTCAAACGGGATTGGCAAGTAGGAGTGTCGGTTGGCTTCAACTTGCAAAAAAATCGCCGTACTAATTAAGCGTTCTGCGAAGCAGCAGGGAATAAAAACACCCAATGTGCTGGCAAAAAATATTTGTACAATGTGGCGGCGCATAATCATGCGCCGCTACTATTTGCCCAAACATCTCTCCAACAAATTGCTGATCATCTGTCGGATATCAGGATCATAGGGAATTGCACCCGTAAAGGACATCGAACCAGCATTGAAAACCAGCCCGCCACCGGGATGCATATAATATCCCAAATCTGCGCCTGCACCGCCATCCCATGCGACCTCCTCCTCGGGATACACTTCTCCTCTTCCTTGCAAGGATGGATTGAGCCCAGAAGCTATGTGCACAAAATTGTCAGGAGTGCCGGGATAGATTTTGTCAACTTCTAGACCAGAGGCAGCTCCATATTGGCCTTTCCTGCGGAGAACGCTCAGTCCCGTCCAAAGTCCTTGATAAAAAATCGAATAGTCATAGATATCACTACGTTTCCCGAATAAATCTCCCCTCTCCAAATCAGTCCCCGCCAATAACCATGTGCTGTCTAGCAAAACTTCATAAGGCGCATAAGTATGAAATCCGAGGTAGATATACTCCGTCCCAAATGGTCGTAAACCAATCGTATCGAGATTTTTCCATTGACTGAGGCCCGCATCTTTGTGGACTGTGAGTTGTTGTGCGATAGGATCATACTTACTGTCATAAGCCGCCGTATTGCCCGAAAAGGAGAGGAAGTTACCGCCTTGATCGAGATAGGCGTTCAAGCCTTCCAGCATCTCTTGACTCCAATACTCCGAATGCGTCGAAATCGTCAATAGCTCATAGCGCTGCAATAACTCAGGATGCGTCTGCAGATAACTGACCGGATAGGCATCAAACTCATAGCCCAAAGAATCAATCAAAGCCGCGAGATAACGATCCTTGCGGGCGCATTGGAGATAAGTTTGGTGGTTTTCGTAAGTATGCTCAAGATACGGGTCAGACAGTGGTTGAGGTCGCTGAAAACTCACCGTCGGAGTATAATTGCGAGAGTAGAGCGATTGCCCGCCCCAATGATTATAAGCGTTCCAAGTATTGGTGGACAACAAAAGCGCTATCGGTTTGGGACTGAGGCTCGTATCTGGCTCAATGAAGATGGATTGATGACGGACAAAATCATCGTTTTCGAGTCGTACTAGCATCCAGCCGCTTGGCCATTTTTTGTGGACTTCAATTTTGTGGATGGGCTGCCATTGGGTGCCTTGGATGGAGGCCGCTTCGCGGAACGCTTGGTCGAGTCCTTTGATTTGGCGTTCCGCGAAGAGGGTATCTCTCCCCAGTACATCAAATACACTCAGTCGCAATGGCCCCGACTCACTATCACTGGCCAATATTGCGATCGAATCCCCCGCAGCATAAGCCCACTGATCGGTATGAAAATCAAGGCGATCAAACCAATTGTAGCGCCACTGATAAAGGCTGACACTATTGGGAAATTGAGGATAGAAGTGGTAGGCGATTTTGAGGATTGCAAATAAGGCTGACAGAGTCAAAAACCCTGTCAGCCTTAGCAGTATCTTTTTAGTTGACTTCCGAGCCATTTTCGATCTCGATGGCTGGACTCACACGGTGCAATTTACCATTGGTGTCCTCAGCGTAGAGGATCATACCTTGGGAGACTACACCACGAATTTTGCGGGGCTTGAGATTGATCAAAACCTGTACTTGCGTACCGACCAGATCCTCCGGCGCGAAATGCTCAGAAACACCCGAGACTACCGTGCGAATATCTACTCCAGTGTCCACTTTGAACTGAAGGAGTTTATCAGACTTAGGTACTGGGCTCGCTTCCAAGATCGTCCCTACGCGAATGTCCATCTTCTGAAAATCGTCAAATTCGATTTCTTCTTTGGAAGGCTTGGCATTGGGATTAGGCTTTTGGGCCGTTGCCAATTTTGCGAGTTGGGCTTCGACTACGGCATCCTCAATCCGACTAAAGAGGTGAGGTGCTTTGCCTTCATTGAATATCTGATGCCCTGCGGGAAGGTGCACATTTTCACTCAGCTGATCCCAAGTGAGTGCCTTGCCATCTAGCTTGAGCAGATCAAATATTTTTGCTGCGGTATGTGGCAAAAATATCTTAGCCAGAATCGCCAGCTTAGCGACAATCTGAGTGGCCGTAAACATTACCGAATGCACTGCCTCCGGATTCGCTTTCCATTTCTTCCAAGGCTCCTCCTCAGTGAGATATTTGTTGCCAGCGCGGGCTACATTCATGAATTCGGCCAATGCGTCTCGGAAACGATAGTTTTCGAGATTCTCTTCGCATTTCGCGATATGCGAAAGCATAGTCGCATTTAGCTCATCGATGGCCGTTTGATTCACTTCGCCTTCTGGAGAAGGAACGATACCGTAATAATATTTTTGCGTCAATACGATTACCCGATTGACGAAATTGCCGAAAATGGCAAGTAATTCGTTGTTGTTGCGCGCCTGAAAATCCTTCCAACTAAAGTCCGCATCCTTGTTCTCCGGCATGATGGAGCAGAGTACATAGCGGAGTACATCTTGCTGATCGGGGAAGTCCTCTAGATACTCATGCAACCAAACCGCGTAGTTGCGGGAGGTGGACATTTTGTTGCCTTCGAGATTAAGGAACTCATTGGCGGGGACATCGTCTGGGACGAGGTATTCGCCACGGGCGTTGAGGATAGAAGGGAAGATGATACAGTGAAAGACGATATTGTCTTTACCGATGAAGTGGATCAAACGAGAGTTATCCGTTTCCTGGGCTTGCTTCTTCCAATAGATTTCCCAGTCCTTGCCATTGTCGGCGGCCCACTGCTTGGTGGCAGAGATATAGCCAATCGGCGCATCGAGCCAAACATATAGCTTCTTGCCTTCGGCATCAGGCAATGGCACATCTACTCCCCAATCGAGATCTCGGGTCATAGAGCGTGGTAGGAGGCCATCTTTGAGCCAAGAGCTACACTGTCCGTAGACATGATTTTTCCAAGAACCCTTTTTAGTCTCTAACCATTCTTCCAACCATGGCTGATATTTGTCCAAGGGCAGATACCAATGCTTCGTAGAGCGCAAGACAGGAACGTTCCCGCTCAGGGTAGAAAGCGGATTGATCAGCTCAGTCGGGCTGAGCGTACTACCACAGTTTTCGCACTGATCGCCATAAGCACTGTCAAAACTACATTTGGGACAAGTGCCTTTGATATATCGATCCGCGAGGAACTGATTATATTCTTCGTCGTAATATTGCTCGCTTTCTTTGAGGGTAAATTCACCAGCATCATTTAATGCCGTGAAAAACTCTTGTGAAGTCTCGTGGTGAAGCGACTCGGTGGTGCGATGATAAATATCGAAGTCGATCCCAAAACGCTCGAAAGTATCTTTGATCAGATTATGATAATGATCGACGATCGCTTGGGGAGTGGTACCTTCTTTTTTGGCGCGCAAAGTTATGGCAGCACCATGTTCATCACTACCGCAAACATAAACGACTTCACGCCCACCCATCCGCAGATAACGTACGTAAAGATCGCCGGGCAGATAAGCGCCAGCGATATGTCCAATATGTAAAGGCCCATTGGCATAGGGTAGGGCCGAGGTAACGGTATAACGTGGGTATTCCATAGGTTGCAAAGATAGAAACGAAAATGGATATACGTATAATTTGAGATTTTGTGTAACCATTTTGTAAAACGCCTGTCTACCTGTCCAACAAATCAAAATCCGTGAATCAATTTTCAGACAAATCCCTCATGAACCGCCTGCAAAATGGGCAGTTGGATGCGTCTGGATTATTGTATGAGCGTTACAAAAAAGTGCTTTGGACTTATTTTTTCAACTCTACTGGAGATCGCAACCAAAGTGAAGACTTGGTACAAACTACTTTTGAGAAAGTGCTAAAGTATCGCCACAACTACCGTGAGTCAGGAAGCGTCAAAGCATGGTTATTTGCTATCGGACGTAATGCGCTTACGGATGAGTGGCAAAAGAGTAGTAAGCAGCCGCAAGCCTCTCTAGACCCAAGCGTTCGGCCGAGGGCCGATCAGAGCCTAAATGCCGAGGAGCAAATGATGGTCGGAGATCGCATGGCTCTGCTACAACTAGCGATGGCAAGACTCGCGCCTGAAAAGCGAGAACTACTCGCCCAGATCAAACTGCAAGAGAAGAAATATAAAGAAGTAGCCGCGCTTTACAATAGCAACGAAGCAGCTTTGAAAGTGCGGGTGTTTCGGATCATGCAGGAGCTACGTGGATATATGGATCGGATGCAAGCCAGCTCACAATATTAGATCAAGATGAAAGAGCAATATCAAGCATTATTAGCAGACTTCGCGGCAGGAACGCTCGATGAATCGGAGCAAGAATGCCTCGAATCATTGATCGTCGAGGGGGAAATCGAGCTTGCCGATTTGCCGGATTTTTCGGCTTTGATGGATAAAGGTATGAATCATCAGGAGCAAGCAGAGGAGACGCATAATATGGACGAGCGCTTTTATGCTATGCTCGAAACCGAAATGGAACAAGTTGAAAAGACTAAGGTTCGTGCTTTTTCATGGCCTTTGCAGTTGGTGGCAGCCATTGCCTTGATCTTGTTTAGCTTTTGGGGCGGCTTGGAGTATGCTTCTAGCGGGGACGGCCCTAGCCGAACGCTTGGCTCTAACCAACAAGTCGTCGAACTCCTGGCCGCAAATGATATTGATGAAAAGATCCACTTAGTCTCTAAAGTTCGCGCAGCGGGCCAAGCAGATGAAAAGATGATAGACGCACTGCTTTTTATGCTCGTCAATGAGGAGAGCAACAATATTAGGATTGCCTGTGTCAATGTATTGACCGACTATAGCCATCTGCCACAAGCTCGTCTCGGATTGGTCAATGCCATTAGTTATCAACGCTCGACTGTCGTGCTGGTCAGCATAGCAGAAGCCTTGGAGGCAAGCGGTAAGAAGATGTCTCTGGAAGAATTTAGCCAGCATTTGAATCCGCAGATTCCAGCGGCAAAAAAAGAAAGTCTAAAAAGGATTTTAGCTCAACTTTAAGCAAAATGAAATTGATCGCAATCATTCCTCCCCCTGCCCCCTCCAAAGGGGGGAATTGCTTTACAAACCGTAGGTTATCCCCCTTTGGAGGGGGCAGGGGGAGGAAAAAAATATTCGGGTCTAGCATTTTCCACAACTTTAAGATCATGACAACAAAAAACAAAGCCAACATACTCTTCTTTCTCCTTTACGCCTTGCTAACGCTTAGTCCTAGCATATTGCGCGGACAAGAAGAGGTCAATATTGCCTTTGCTCAACCCACTGAGCAAAAAAAACTAATCTTAGATGTCTTTAAAGGCGACATCACAATTGTGGGGAGTGATCGAAAGGATGTTTGGGTACGCTATGATGTACAAGCAGAACAAGCGTTCATCGAAGTTGAAACCGAAGATCGCTCTAAAGGCATGCAAAAAGTCTCAAGCGGGACCATCAACTTAGAAATGGCTTCGGAGGAAAATGTGGTCAGTATTCGAGTAGACGGAAACAGCAAAAAGATCGGCATTGAAATCGAAGTACCGAGGGATATTGATATCGAGATTGACGTAGAATTTAGTGCTGATGTGGATATTAGTCAGATCAGTGGCAATCTCAATCTTGAACTAAGCGCTGGCGACATCAATGTGCAACAGCTAAGCGGCCTGATCAATGCGAGTACCGCAGAAGGCGACATTACCATTGATTGGCAGCAGATTCCAAAGCCCAAAAGCATGATTATTGCTACAACCTTTGGCGATATCGACCTCAGTTTTCCGCCCGGATACTCGACCTTATTACGACTCAAAGCTGACAAAGGTGATATCTACGCAGATTTTCCGATCAACTTCTCCGAGACTTCACAAAGCAATCAGTCTGAAAATGATCCTTTTCATTATCGTGATATGAGTTGGCAGCACGCCAAGCTCAATGGAGGCGACAAACCCGAAATCAGTATTAAAACCAAACTAGGTAGTATCTATCTCCGGCAGAAATAATCAAATCCTCTTTTACCCACTAATCTAAATCTCATGCAATCGACTCACCATCAGGGGCTCCGTCTTGGAGGCCTCCTCTTACTGCTCGTTCTTTGTTTTTCGAGCCAAGCCCAAGTTTCGTCCGAGATAGACGCCTATGTCAAGCAAATCATGCAACGACATGGTATTCCCGGTATCGCTGTTGCGGTAGTTCAAAAGGACAAAGTTGTGCATCAAAACTATTATGGCCTCGCCAATATCGAGCACAATGTTCCGGTGAAGACGCACTCTTCCTTTAGATTGCATTCCTTGAGCAAAATATTTGTAACGACAGGCTTATTCAAATTAATTGAGCAAGGCAAAATCCGCCTTGAAGATCCCATTAGCCAGTATTTCACAGACCTTCCGAGCACTTGGCAAAAGGTAGAGATTCGTCATTTACTGACTCATTCTTCTGGCTTAGCCGACATCGCCTATGTAGATGCGAAAACTGAGCCGGAGGCAAAAGCATTGGTTTTTGCACAGGATATTTTATTTGCCCCTGGCGAACGCTTCCACTATAATCAGAGCAATTATTGGCTGATCAATCGTATCATCGAGCAGCTATCGGGGACTACTTTTGCCGATTTCATCGGAACGCATCAATTTCCTGATCTAGACCCTCAAAGGGTTTTCACTCCCCATGCTGCTGCGGTTATCCCAAACTGGGCCACCGAATATGAGCCCTTGCCTGGCGGTAAGCTCGAAAGAGGTAATTTCAATGTTACCGACTACTTAATGGGCGCAGCTGGTATCAGTCTGACCCTAGAAGAATTTATCAATTGGAGCCAAGCACTTCGCAATGATAAATTTATGAGTCGTAAGACCAAAAACCTCATGTGGAGTGATTTTGAGATGACCGATGATGAGCCACACCCTTATGGCTGGGGCAAATATATGCTCAATGGCAAGCCCTCTTTGGGTTTTACAGGCGGAGGTAGAGCAGGCTATCGGTATTTTCCAGAGGCAGAGATGAGTGTGATTATCATGGTTAACGGATACACCTCTAGCATTGGTATCGATCAAATGATCAATTATATAGCAGGGAACATTGATTCAGATTTGAAAGATTCACAGACAGTAGTGATTGAAAAAACCTGGCAAAACTTTTTACAAAATGCCCCAGAAGATGGTGTCAAAAATTGCCGCAAAATAGTTAACGAAAATCCTAAACTCGATCTCGAACGTACGATCAATTCTATCGGCTATCACTTGGCCGCTAAAGAAGCCTTTGGCCACGCCATTGAGCTGTTCAAACTCAATACAGAACTTTACCCAGAAGTCTGGAATGTATGGGATAGTCTGGCCGAAGGATATCAGATGTCAGGTAAAAATGCTCTTGCGATCAAGTATTACAAAAAATCCTTGGTCATAAATCCTCAAAACAATCATGCGGTCGAACAAATCGCCAAAATGAAAGGAGAGGATTAGATTTTTCTCCATGCGCCTTCTTGCCATTGCCAGCCTTGCTGAACTTTGACCCAACGACCAGGGATGTATGTATAGCCTTTTTTATGAGGTTCACATTGCCCCTCTATCCAAATATAAGTGTCACTGGATACGTCCCATTCCCAATGCCCTTTGACCCATATGGATTTGTGCCCACAATGATTAATCGCTTCCTGTCTTTGCTTGACGGGAAGCTTTTGTGCAATGGTTTGACCGGAAAGATTAATAGTAAATAAAGAGAGAAAGGATAGAAGAAGTAAAGCGTGTCTCATTGATTAAGATTAGAGGCTTTCGTAAAATGAGATTCTACGAAGCCCCAATTTTATAGCAATTGAAATTTAAGCTTTTAAAAACAAACTACTACTACCGTTCGATAAAACATCCAAAATATTTCGCTAGTTGGAGCTTCTTGCAAAAATCCCCATTGGCAAACGACGACCTGATTGTTCTGGCATATAAAGTTCCCCCGATTCGATTGATTTAGCTTTAAATTTAGGGAAATGCGTCATCACCAGATTTTGCAAGATCATCGGTGAGTAGCCCAATGAATAGCTATTAAACACCAAAAAGGATTCCTTGGGTGCAAGGATTTGGCCAACAGCTTGTGATAATTCATCAATCATATCGTCAAGCTTCCATTTTTCGCCTTTGGGACCATGTCCATAAGCAGGTGGATCAAGGATAATCCCGTCATATTGGCGTTCGCGCCGCGCTTCTCTCTTCACAAATTTGAATGCATCCTCCAATAACCAACGAATATCGTTGAGATTGCTGGCTTGCATATTGGCATTAGCCCAATTGAGGACGTTTTTGATCGAATCACAATGAGTTACATCGGCGCCACCAGCTCTCGCCGCCAAAGAAGCGCCGCCCGTATAGGCAAACAGATTGAGCACTTTGGGTTTCTTGAGGCGTTTGCTCTGTTCGTAGATATAATTCCAGTTGACCGCTTGCTCAGGAAAGATCCCCACATGCTTAAAACCCGTCAGGCCGAGCCTAAACTTGAGTTTCATGCCCTTGTATTGATACTTCACAAACCATTGGTCGGGCGTCTTTTTGGGTCGTTCCCATTTGCCTGAGTGGCTCCCTTCTTGGACAAAGCGAGCATGTGTTTGTTCTACCCATTTTTCCTCCTGCAGAGAACGCCCCCACACGGCCTGCGGCTCAGGTCGACGGAGAACATAAGGTCCAAATCGTTCGAGTTTCTCGCCATTGCCAGAGTCAATCAGTGCGTAATCTTGCCAGTCAGTAGGAGTAAGGAGCATAGAGGGATGGTTGAGTGTTTGAAGTTTTGGAGCTTTGAGTTTTTGAATCAACAATTCAATTACTCATTAATTCAACTATTTATCAATACCGGACACGTGTTGCGGTTTCCAACCAACAGCGGAGCGGAAAACTATCACCTATCTGAAAGCCATAAAAAATGACTTCCTCTTGACTCGGCATAGCTCGACGATATTGTTGAATCAATTTGATGGCTTCGCCTTCAAGTTGTGGGTTGCTATTCATCGCTTCTTCACAATAGTCGATGGCTAGCCATTTAGTTGCTTTTTGTTCGAGCTGTGTAAAATTGCAAAAAGGTCCGGATTGTGCCACCATCTCAGCTAAAAACAAATGAGGTCGCCCCCAATCTGGTAGCGTCTCATCGGCATACTCGACATAAAGACGGGCCGTACGAAAGTTGCTGATCTGACGGTAGAGTTCCGCAAGGCGGAGAAAATCCTGAGCCTTGAAAAATGGATTTTGCTCTAATTGTATCGAGCGCTCTAACCAAGGCAAAGCTCGCAAATGCTCACTCTGATCCATCGCCTCGATCGCTGCAATCCGCAGCGCATAAGGTTCATCTGCCACTTTCGGATAACGATACAAAACCGAATCCCTAAAGTTTGAGCGCTGGCAACCATTGAGGCGTAAGCAAGTATAGAGAAAACGATAATCCGTCGGACGCATGATCTCACGTCGCAAAGGAGCCTCAAACTGAGTCTGGAGTTCAGCGCAGCTGGGTATCACCGTCTGCAATAGCTCCGCCAAACGCAGTCGATAGACGCCCGCTTGTTTGACTTGTTCGGGGCTCCAAGTATCGAGATTGAGCCAGATATTTTCGAGAAAACAAAAATTTGCGATCCATTCTTCCTGCCGACCTTGGCCGGACTCTATCGTTCGCAGCAGGCGTTCACTAAAATGCTCAATAAATAGAGTAGGCATCTCCTGCGGACGAACGCTCAAACAGTTTCTCAAGGTTGAGAAAAACGCATTGGAGAGAGAATCCTGATAAAGGATCACGCTCATGCCCTGCATCTTCAACCAATAGTCGTTTTGCTCAGGATAATTTTGCTGATAAAAACGATAGATGTTCAAAATGGTGCGCATATGCGCCGCATTGAGGCTATCGTCCATTTTTTGAAGCTTGTTGAGCGCAAATGATTCCGGACTTAGAGAGGCAAAAACCGGTTCATTGGTACTCAATAGGGGCTGACAAGCCTCTAAAGCAGCGATCAATTCACCATTTTGCAATGCCTGTTCAATCTGTTGAGGGGTCTGACCAAGACTACGTGAGCCAAGGCTAAAAAACAGAACTGGAAAAATGAGCAAGGCAAATGGGCGAAATAATACAGCCAAGTTAGATCTATTAGTCAACCACGCGGCGGATAAACCAGCGGTCATTGAGAGCGATGCCGAGCGTAAAGCGCGCGTACAACTCTTCAACGGGTTGATTAAGGGCTAAATTGCCTCGTTTACCAAGAGCAAAGCTCAAGTTAACCCGTGAAGTAGATCGTCCTTGGTTGAGACGAGAGTTGCCTTTGCGTGAAGCGGGCAGGCCAAATCCAAAGGTAAACCCTAGATCATTGACCGCAGCATCACCAAAATCGGTGATATAAGATTGCTTATAATAACCGCCAAAACGATAGCTGATACGCTGAATATAGCGAAAGGAGTCAAACTTTGGAATCACTTCGCCACCAACTGAGATCCGTGTTTCGCGACCAAAATTACCTGTAGAGCTATATTGCTCGAAAGCATTCCAGTCTTGCATCGTGAAGTCAGCGGCTAGCGACCAATAACCAGGTTTGTGTAAAGCCAAGCCAACTCCATACTTGAAAGGTAACTGTATATCACGCACATCAAAGGTGCGAGAGATGATGGTGTCTTCGATGACCGTGTTGGTAAAGGTGGTAATTTGGTCTTCTTGCATCCCAAAGTTATAATCAACCGTACCTCCTAGTCGCCAAAGGATATTTTTGGTTTTGTTGAGTGTATCCTGATAGATAAAGCCTGCTTGAACATTGCTACCTTTTAGGTAACGATCCTCTGAAGCTGCCACAATCTGAAAGGGAGCAACAGTGACTGAATCCTGTTGTCGGATAGTAGCTAGCCAATCTTGTCGGATACCACCGAAGATATATTGTCCAGAGATACCTAAGCGAAGACGATTGTCTAATAAGCGTCCGGCAAAGCCGATAAAGACCTGATTAGTGCCGCCTTCTCCTTTGTATTGGCTCTCTTGGATGTAGGTAGAGTCGTCAATGATGACTGCTCGATAATCCCTAACCTCATAACCTACCGCACTATAAGGCGAAAAGCCCAAAGTGAATACCATCCCATTATTGGCAGGAAAGGCAAACGAGAGATTTTGAAAACCAGCGGTTACTTGATCCTCCGAATTGGAATTGGAGCTGAAACGCGAATACTGGCCAAAACCAGAAAAGTCCATCGTAGTGAAGATGATATCTCCAGAAGCAGCCGGATTGGTGCGGTTGACCGAGAAATAGTTGTCGGCAGCGATACCAACTCCTCCCATACCTGCATGACGAGCCGAAGCATTTTGAAAAATCTCTCCAATAGCATATCGAGAATAAGGGCTCAGCGTCAACTGCTGTGCATTAAGGGAACCTAACAGCAATAACTGTAATAGTCCCAGCGTAAAAATAGTTCTGATCATACGGTCAAAATGTGATAAATGCCTCGCAGGTTGAGATTTGCGTCTGCAAAGTTGAGGTTTTTCAGGTGATTTTCAAAGAATGGACGATCTCCGCCTGTTAAGATTATCTTAATGTTTGCGCCATATTTTTGCCGATAGCGCTCAATCATGCCTTCGACTTCGGACAAAATCCCCTGTAAAACCCCCGCAAGGATAGAATTTTCGGTACTATCGCCCGTCAGAGGTGGGTCCGGATTAAAACTAATTAATGGCAAGCGAGCCGTAAATTCATGTAAAGATCGAAAGCGCATATTGATGCCCGGAGCGATGCCACCCCCTTGATAAACTCCCTCAGCATCAGCAACATCATAGGTCAAAGCGGTACCAGCATCGATTACCAATACTGGGCCGCCGCCAAAATGTGCCAAAGCACCAATCACCGCAACAATACGATCCGTACCGAGGGTCTTAGGGGTAGCATAGGCGTTGGAGATGGGTAAATTCATCTGACTATGGACAAAAATAATCTCAGCAGGATGCGTAAAATGTCCCCAACCCGGCAAATTTGCCAACTCTATTGGTCGAGCCACACTCATCCATCCTACTTTCAGACGTTGCCCGGAGGGAATACGCTGTAAGAGACCCGGCCAAAGGGCTGACAACTGAGCTGTGTCATATCGCTCCACCCAAACGAGATCAGCATTTTCAAAATAGCCGACCTGAGTTCGGGTATTACCCATGTCGATGGCAAGTATAGCTTGGCTCATAGTAGAAAGCGGACTGCTTTAAAATCGTAATAATGTAGCTTTTGTCCTCTTTGGACGGCCAATTTACCATTTGGGTCAACGCCTACGATCATTCCTTCAAAGTCTCCATCTTCATCTTGTAGTCGGATCGGTTCTTGATACCCGTAAAGATTGTCATAATAATCGCGATCAAGCTGCGCCTGTTTACCGCTTTTGAGTTGGAGGTAGCGGCCTTCGATATTTTCGAGCATGCGTTGCAGAACGTCTTCCCTGTTAAGCGAAGCTTTGGCAAATCGCCGCATAGAGGTAGCAGTCGCTTCGAGTTCAGGGGGAAAGTTTTGTTGATTGACATTGAGCCCGATGCCGATGACCGATGCCTTGATACGTGTACCTTCTAATTGGTTTTCGATAAGGATCCCGGCCACTTTACGCTGATTGATGAGTAAATCGTTGGGCCATTTGACTTGGACGTTCGCCTCAGGCAAAAAGGACTGTATCGCAGCTTGAACCCCCAAGCTGACGGCTTTGCTCAGCGAGAACATATTGCTCAAAGGCAGGAAGCGAGGGAAGTAGATCAAGCTAAATAATAAATTCGTTTCGGGCGGCGCAGCCCAAGCATTACCTTTTTGCCCGCGACCACTTTCTTGAAACTCTGCGGTAATCAGAGTACCTTCGAGCGGTTTATCGGATAATAACTCAAGCGCATAGGTATTAGTGGAAGCGGTGGTTTGCAACCTTATCCATTGATGACCAGTAAAAAGAGTCTTGAGCATGACGTTTTTATTTCCCGAAAAACAAGTAAATTTAATCTCTAAGTAGATAGATTTAGGTATAAGGCAAAAAGATTTCTTGTTTTGCCTTGATTAATGCTCTCTCTATTTATTATCAATACTCAATATTGGCTCATAAGCCAAGCTCCATAACAGACTGCATGACAAAAGTTTTTCTTGACGCAAAAGCGCTTTCAGATATAGCTATTGAGGGCCTCCTAGAAAAGAAGGGACAAAATATCGTAAGATTGGATTTACGTGATACAGAGGGTGCGGTGACGGACTTTTTTGTGATCTGCACCGGTACTTCAGATCGGCATGTCCAAGCTCTTACTGAATCATTGATAGCCGTAATCCGCGAAAAAACTGACGAAAGACCGCTCAGCGTAGAAGGTAAAGAAGCCGGCGAATGGGTCTTGGCTGATTACTTCAATATCGTAGTGCATATTTTTCTGGAAGAAAGAAGAAATTTTTACCGACTAGAAGATCTTTGGGGTGATGGTGGTCGCGAAGAGATCAAGGAATCTTTTGAAAAATAATCTCTAGCTGTGATCGGTACGATTTGTTGCGTCACTCCCGAATAACTTCTGGATTGGCGCATTACATTTTGTGTCAATTCAAGAGAGTAGGGAAAGGGGAAATAGCCAATATTGACTACTAATGTAAAATGTAGAAGTAAACCCTCTCCATTCATTCTTGAAATTGGTGATTGGACATCCTCTGGCGTTCTGCGAAGCAGGCATGCCTCAACACATCAATCTACAATCCGAACGTATTGCTTGAAAACTTTGGACCTCATAAGCTCCAATGGGATTGAAATACATACAGGCTAGCTCCAAGCGATCGAGTGAGAGTAGGGGAGCAAGCGATTCGAGCTTGCAGGCATTGAGATAAACCTCTTTGAGTTGGCTCAGATGCATGAGGTCCTCTTGGTGGTGGAGTTCCCCTCGGGGGTAAGAAATATCCAATACCTCAAGCTGTTGCAAACCGACGATCAGTCCAACATCAGGGTCATTGCAGTAGGTGAGGTGGAGTTCGCGCAGCGCTCCTAAGGCACGTAATGGCGAATAATCAGCCACAACACAGTGATTGAGATATAAAATTTCTAGCTGTGGCAGATAATATAAAGGGCTGAGATCAAAGAGTTCAACCGCATGCAATTCGCGGATGGTAAAGACGTACTCAAGGTCAGTATACTGGAATTCGTTTTCCAGCTCCATAGCTTCGATCAAAACTTGTTGCCAAGCTGGCGACAATGATAGCCACCACTCTTTGAGATTTGCGTTATATACTGACATGATTTACTACCTCTCTCATTATAAGTAGCTAGATAAAGATTAGCTAGGCTAGAAAAAAGGAGATTCCCCAAGAATCATAACAATTATATAAAAAAGCCAACTCTGAAAACAGAGCTGGCATACTATTTTTATAAAAAGGCTGTATTCCAGTTGAATACAGTATTTATTTTACTTTTTCGCGCAGGCGTGTGATCGGTAGACCGAGCAAAGCAAAATCTGGCGCGTAGTCTTGCAGCATCAAGAATTTCTCACAATACATCTCCGTTGACTTCTGGTTTTTCTCGGTAAAGCTTTGAAGCTTTTGGAAGTACTCCTTGACAGATGGATGAGATGGCTCAATGATTTGAGCCCAAACCTTACTGATCTCAAATTCCTTTTCTTTAGCCAAATAAGTGATGATCAGCGGCTTCATGATTTTTTGTTCTTCTTCTTCAAAGTTAGAAGCGACAAAGGAGCGCAAGAGCTGCTGAATATAGAAGCGATCGTCAGGATTAGGGCCTACAAAGCTGGCAAGTTTTTCCCAGAATAAGTGGGGAATATAGGCTCCACCGAAGCGGTCAGAAGATTGAACCAAAAAGCGGTTGAATTCGTCAGGGCGCTGCACCAAATCATTGTGCAAGACGGTCATACCTGCGATTAGTTGGGCTTTATCCTCTTCCCACTCACCGTAGAATTTATCTTCAAGTTTTTCTAGTTCTTTGACTATATCCATAAGGCGGAGATATTTATTGAATCAAATTTGCGCAAAAAATAAAGCCGTCCTGAAAAGTAACGGCCCTTTCAACTGCCTTGGCAAAGGCGATTGCAATACGAAATTGCAAAAAAAGATCGCCTAAAGCAATTCTTGAAAGTTTGAAGTGTTGAGATTTGTTACATTCCAGAATCAGCACTTCAAACTTTCAAGCTCTTAGTTAGCCACCTCCGAGATAAACTTGATTCGTACCATTTGAATCTCTTCCAAGGTAGCCTCTCCGCCCAATTCTTTTTCGGCTTCGTCGAGACTATCAGTATCGGCGCTCATAAAATGGTCATAGATATCGTCGATCTTATCTTCATCCACCCGATCGTTGATAAAGTAGTCGATATTGAGTTTTGTGCCTGAATAAACGATTTGTTCGATATTGGTAAGCAGCTCTGAAAACTCTAAACCTTTCATGCGAGCTACCTTGTCGAGCGGAGTGCGTCGATCTACGTGCTGGATGATGAAAAGCTTATTCATCGACTTACGAGCTGTCGATTTGACAACGATGTCAGTCGGACGCTCTATATTATTGGCATCGACATACTCCTTGATCATCTTGATAAAGGGTGCCGCAAATTTGCTAGCCTTGCCTCGACCTACTCCCGTGATATTTTGAAATTCATCAATCGAGATAGGATATTTGCTTGACATATCCTCCAAAGAAGGATCTTGGAAAATCACATAAGGAGGAATACTACGTTCGTCAGCGACTTTCTTACGCAATCCCTTGAGTCGATCGAAAAGCTCCGTATCGTAAGTCTTAAAATCTTCAACTGGCGCGGTATTACGATTGAGTTTGATAAAATCCTGAAACTCTGTCAAAACAATATCATGCGGCTTTTTCATAAACTCATGACCGCGATGATTGAGCTTGATCACCCCATAATCATCAATGTCTCTGAGTAGATAGTCATGCACGATCAATTGATTGAAGATCGCTTTCCACTCTTTATCGGTGCGATCACTGCCTTTGCCATAACTAGGCAACTTATGGTGATCGTAGATATTGATTTGTTGGTTGTCACTCCCTCGGAGAACGTTTATCAAGTGGTCAGCGCCAAATTTCTCATTGACATCCGTCACGAGATTAAGGGCAATTTGGGCTTCTGGACGAGCGTTGAATGTCTCTTTTGGATAACGACAATTGTCGCACAATTGCTCACAGCGAGACTCATCAAAAGTTTCGCCAAAATAGTGCAACATCAGCTTACGGCGACAAGTGCCGGATTCCGCAAATGCTGCCATTTCATATAAAAGATGCTTACCGGATTCGCGTTCGCTCACCGGCTTGTCCTTCATAAACTTCTCCAACTTGATGATGTCGTGGAAGTCATAAAAGAGCAGGCAATTACCTTCTAGACCATCGCGTCCGGCTCGGCCGGTTTCCTGATAGTAACTCTCGATACTTTTTGGCACATCATAATGGATGACAAAGCGCACATCTGGCTTGTCGATCCCCATACCAAAAGCAATCGTCGCTACTACCACGTGGATGTCCTCGTTGAGGAACATATCCTGGTGGCGTGAGCGCGTCTTACCATCTAGCCCAGCATGATAAGGCACCGCTTTGATACCATTGACATTGAGTATTTCGGCAGTTTCCTCCACCTTGCGGCGACTCAAGCAATAAACAATGCCGGATTTGTTGGCGTTTTGCTTGATGTATTTGATAATCTCCGTTGTGGTATGCGATTGGCTTACCTTCGGACGAATTTCATAGTATAAGTTTGTACGATTAAAGCTAGTAAGATAGATGTCTGCCCCTTCTATTTGAAGATTTTGGACGATGTCAACTCTTACTTTGGGGGTTGCAGTGGCGGTAAGTGCGATAACAGGCACATCTCCGACTCTCCCCATCATTTCTTTGATACGACGATACTCAGGTCTAAAGTCGTGGCCCCACTCAGAAATACAGTGTGCCTCATCTACTGCTACAAAACTGACTTTTGCTTGCTGCAAAAAGTCTATAAACTCTTCTTTGACCAATGATTCTGGTGCAACATATAAGAGCTTCAAAGTACCTTTCAGGGCTTTTTGCTTGACCGCTTCATAGTCTGTGCGATTCATCGAGCTATTCATATAGCCCGCCTCAATCCCAAAAGCCTGCAATTGATCTACCTGATTTTTCATCAGTGCAATCAAGGGCGAAATCACAAGCGCCATACCATCCAGCAAAACTGCTGGCAACTGAAAACAAAGCGACTTCCCTGCACCTGTAGGCATAATCACGAAAGTGTTACGCCCAGCCATAATACTCTTAATAACCTCTTCCTGCTCGCCTCTGAACTGATCATAGCCAAAAAAATGCTTAAGCGATTTTTTCAGATCAGTATTCTCGATCAACGTGTTGTCTTGTATCATCTTCGTAAGTCAGAATCTAGCACATAATGGGGTCTACACAAAAGCAGTGTTTGAATAAATGGTACTAATTAAGTTAAACAAAAATCCCCGTTTTGCCAGTTGCATTTTCCCCCTCAGCATACTGGCTTACCTAATTCAAACACAAAGATAACCAATAGCATTGGCAAGGGGTAGGTGATTAGGGATTATTTTTTATGTACATTATCTAGGCAACCTGCGTTATATTAGTACCGTTTCCCTAGTACCATAACTATATTCATTGTGTCAGCGATACCTGAAGATGAACTCGTCCAAGGCTGTATAGATGGCGGCCGCAAATATCAAAAACTGTTGTATGAACGATACTACGGCAGCATGATGGTGGTTTGTATGCGCTATACCAACGATCGGGAAGAAGCCCGAGACGTACTGCATGAGGCGTTTATCAAAGTTTTTCGAAATCTCAAGAAATTTAGTCGTGGCACGAATTTGGGTGCATGGATACGGAGGATCATGGTCAATACGGCTATTGATCACTACCGTAAATCCGCGAAAAGGCCCGCTTTGGTTGAAATCAATCAAGCAGTACATGAAGTAGATGTACATGATGTGGTAGCAGAAATGGGAGCCAATGAAATTTTGGCACTCGTACAACGCTTATCACCGGCTTATCGCACTGTATTTAACTTATACGTAATCGAAGGGTATTCACATAAAGAAATCGGGAAACTGTTGGGTATTAGTGAGGGGACTTCAAAATCCAATCTGGCCAAAGCCAGAGCCAAACTGCAAAAGATGATCCTCCAGTCTCGTATGGTCCGTCGAATAGAGGGCGAAAACTATGCGTGAAGAGTATCTTGAATCAATCATACGGCAAAAATTAGCCGAACTGGAGGTGCCAGTCAGTCCTTCCCATTGGGAAGAGTTGCTGGAACGCCTGCACCTGGCATTTGATGCCCTGATTCGAGAAAAACTCGAAAGCCTGCAAATCCAAGCTATCGAAGCAGATTGGGAGGCAATGCAGCAGCAATTAGACCATGCGTTCGACCAGGCGATACAAGCCCAACTCTCAGCAATCTCCCTCAATCAAGAAGCAGGAGATTGGGGCCAGATGAATGCCCAAATCGAAGACATGCCGCTTGAAGCCCTCATGGCCGGTAAGCTTGCTCAAGCAGAGTTAGCTTTTATGCCTGATGACTGGAATGCATTTGAAGCGGCCTTAGATGACAATCCATTAGATACTCAAATACGTGAGGGTTTAGCACAGCTAGACTCACAAGCACTCAATCCAGAATGGGACCGGATGCTTTCGGCCTTAGATCAAGATTTCGATCATCTGGTCAAAACAGCTCTGAAGGGTCATCAAATTCCTTTTCAAACCGCCCATTGGTCTATGATGGCGGCTAGTTTGGATGAGTCTACTTTGGATACCGCCTTCCGCGAACGCCTCGTTCCTTATCAAATAGCCTATGTAGCTAGTGATTGGCCGATGATGGCAGACCGATTGGAGGAGCCGTTCGACGAAGTCGTGCGTCAAAAACTCGGTAGTCTCGAATATCCGCCAATCAATAAGGATTGGAGAAAGCTCGTCGCTTTATTAGACGCGCAAATCATCCCTACCGAGCAAGCAATCGTTTGGTATGCCAACTGGCGTAATTACTCTGCCGCAGCCGCAGCCGTTTTATTGTTTTTATTCACCTTATTAGGAGGGAGCGATTCATGGCGTCTCCGTACAGATGAGACATTAGCTGTAGATACTCATTCAGGCTTCATTTTGCCGGACATTCACTCCAATGCTTTGCAAGATGCCGCTTTGACTAATGCACTCAATCCTGATCAGGACGCGCAAAGTTCTCAAAACGCCATCGCTGCGGTAACAGAGTCTTCAGAAGATAGCCTCGGCCAATCAGTAAATGATGAAAGCCTCCTTAGTTTTGCTTCGCTCACTCCCTTAGATAGAGCGAATAATCTAGCATCAACTTTAGGACAAAAACCAACTGATTTTTCGACTTCTTTTATATATAGCGCCTTAGCGAACGACAAAATCCCTCATGAAAATGATCCGGGCGCGATGGAGGCATATTTACAACAAATTGATTATAGCGAAATTCGGAGAGTAGGACCGGTATCCTTTGGCGAAGGCAATCTTGATGATGCGTTTTCTAAACAAGCGCCTCAATCGGATTACGAGACGCAGACTTGGAAGCCTGATTTCCGAGTTGGCTTATATGGCTCAAATGCACGAACCTTTGCTGAGCTTACAGGCGATCAATCGCTTTCAGGCTATGCCTACGGTATACGTGTTGAAATGGTCCTCAATGATCATTTGAGTGTGATTTCTGGCGTCAATTATTCAGAGAAACGTTTTCGTCATACCTATCCTTACTTTGATGCAGAGAGAGGCTTTTTTGAAAATGTCTTAGAAGGACAGCTTTATCTCCTAGAAGCCCCACTATTGTTGCGCTATCAATTAGGGATGGACGAAAGGACTCAAACACGTTTTTATGTACAAGCCGGTATTATCGCTCAGGTTTCTTCGCAGGAAAATTACTGGCACTACAATGCTGATAATCCTGTAAACTTATCACTTGAGCGTAGCCAGCAATACAAAACACTGAGTCCAGAAAAATTAGAAAGAGGTTTCAATACCTATGCAGGTAATATACATGCGGCTATCGGGCTTGATTATCCAATCATGGATCGCCTTTCGATACAATTAGAGCCTTATCTTTTGATGGGCCTACAGCCCACTAAGGGAGCAGGTACTGCAGGTCTCAATAAGCGCCTGACTACTGTCGGTTTAGGAGTAGGCTTGCAATACAATCTTGCTAAGCTAAAACGGCCTTAAGGTGTAACCTTGCAAGCTTTGATGCGTAAACAAGGTATATTTCAATAAGTTTACGTTTCATTTTGCCGCCTCGAAAAGTAAATTGCCGGTCCTGCCAAGGACCGGTTTTTTTGTCTACCCCCTACTTCTAAATAGACGAGACGCGCTGTGTATTAAAAACACAGCGCGTCTGATCAAATCAAAAAAAATTAGGGGACTCAATCCCATTGGGAGAGTCACCCTAACCCCTAGCTTCTGTATCTGGCGTAATGCCTATAAGAATCATTACAAATATGGGGTTCAGGCACTTAGGGACAAAAGCAAGTAGTTCAATAATATTACATTTTAATTTATGGAATATATTCAATCAGGAATGCCATAAGCACCCCCACCGGGCGTTTCTAAGTGGATCTTATCTCCTTTTTCGATCTCTACCGCTGCAATACCTAACAGCTCTTCCCTATTTTTGTCGCTTCTTTCGACCCATTGGATGCCTTTTTTTCCGGCTTTTCCGCCTGCCAAACCATAAGGAGCCTCGACTCGGTGTTGACTGAGGATAGTCAAAGCCAAGGGAGCCAGAAAACGAATCTCTCGAATAATGCCATTACCGCCTTGCCATTTGCCGCTTCCTCCAGAACCTTGGCGTACCGCAAAACGCTCTAGACGCACCGGATAGCGTAGCTCCATGATCTCTGGATCTGTGATTCGCGTATTGGTCATATGCTGGTGGACCGCATCAGCGCCATGAAAACCGTCACCTGCCCCCACTCCCCCGCAGATCGTTTCATAGTAACCAAACTCTTCATTGCCAAAGAGCAGATTGTTCATCGTGCCTTGACTACAAGCTGCTAACTCTAATGCTTTAAGGATAGTATCGACCAAGCGTTGGCTGGTTTCGACATTGCCGCCGACCACTGCTGGACAATCTTCCGGTTTGTCCCCAAAACGAGGCGAGAGAATCCCTTCCGGAATCAGCAAATCAACCTTTTGCATCAGGCCTTCATTGAGGGGAATGTCTTCTTCTAGCATCAGTCGCAAAACGTACATCACCACACTATTGACAATCGCCTCATTAGCATTGAGATTGGAAGGATGCATAGCAGCACTGCCGCTGAAGTCAAAACTGAGCCTCTCGCCCCTTTTTTCGATTTGAACCTGCAATACATTGCCATCGTCCAAGCGTTCGGCAGCGCCGTATATCCGATCAGGCCAATTGCTCAAAGTCCGACTCAGTGATCGTTGGGTATAATCCTGTAAAGCCTGCATATAAAAACGCACCTTCTTCTCACCATAATTATTAGCCAACTCTTGCAATCGACTAGCACCGATCTGCAAGGAAGCCAAACCCGCATTGAGGTCTGCGATATTTTCATGAATCGCGCGACTCGGATAAGGACCAGAGGCTAAATGTGTTTCGATGGCTTCCCATTGTCCTTCGCCTGCTTTGATCAGATACATAGGCGGGAAGACCACACCTTCCTCGGCAAGATTGGTCGCATCGGGTGGCATAGAACCGGGCCGCTTGCCTCCAACTTCGGCATGATGGGCGCGATTGGCGAGATAAGCGATACGTTTGCCATTGGCATCAAACACAGCTCGGATCAGCGTAATATCAGGCAAATGCGAACCGCCATAAGCAGGATGATTGGTTATAGCCACATCGTTTGGTCCAAGCTCCAAAGCAGCGGCTACTTTCCGTACACAAACCCCAAGGCTTCCCAAATGCACCGGAATATGAGGCGCATTGACGACCAAATAACCATCGGCATCCAAAAGCGCGCACGAAAAATCTAAGCGCTCCTTCACATTGACCGAAAAGCTAGTACGTTCGAGCAATGCGCCCATCTCCTCAGCGATCGACTGGAAGCGATGCATAAACAACTCTAGCTGGATCGGATCAAGACTTAGTTCACTTGTCTCTGGAGTTTCAAGTTCTTTAGGAGATTTTTCGGTCAGGCTAAGCAAAGCAGTCTGGTCATGATCGAGCATTAGTTGCCAATCTTGGGGGATCACCACCGTGGTAAATTGACTTTGCAGCAGGGCTGGACCGTGGATCTTGGCCCCCGGACTGAGCGATTCCCAGATATAGCGATCAAAGTGATTGACTTTGCCGGCTGGGGCCGGGACGTAGGGAGTGATCGCCGCCTTGCGGAACGCTTGACTCTCGGCCTTTAGGATAGCACTCACTCTGATACCCGCCAATTCGATCGCGCGATCAGCAATCCAGTGTCCATAAAGCTGCTCATATTGGGCGCGGAAACGCGGCAATACCTTCTCCCCTTCTTCATATAAAACCGCGAGCGTATTGTCTTGGCCTTTGATGCGCATTTGGAGCCAGACCGCTTTGATCTCGGCTTGGGCGTCATTGACGTTTTCTTTTTTGAGAGCAGCGAGGGCTTCCGCTTTGAGGCTTTCGATTTCGGTTTTGAGTTGGGGGTCCGCTTCGCGGAACGCTCCTAAGATTTGTTTGCTAGCAAAACGCTCAATCACGGCTTGCCCCATCCCTCTCGCACTCAAAATACTGGCCTCATAAGGAATCAAGACTTGCTCAATTCCCAAGAGTTTAGCCACCGCACAAGCGTGTTGTCCGCCGGCACCGCCAAAAGTGAGCAAGCTATAATCCGAAGGATTGTAACCTTGCTGGACGGAGATATTGCGGATCGCTCCGGCCATCTTCTCATTGGCGATGCGAGAAAAGCCACTGAGCAATGCCGCTTCACTGATCCCGGCCTCTCCGCGGAGTTGGGTCAAAGCGTTCTGCGCAGCAGTGAGACTGATCGGCACCGGAAAAGAATCCGGGTCCAACTGACCAAGCAGTAAATTGACATCAGTAATGGTCAATGGCCCACCAGCTCCATAGCAAGCAGGACCGGGGAATGCACCCGCACTTTCGGGACCGACTTGGAGCTTTTCCCCATCAAAATTGCAGATCGAACCACCGCCAGCCGCTACGGTTTCAATCGCAAGAGCTGGACTGAGAAGTTCGGCATGGCCGACCTTGACCGAATATTGATAGCTATAAGCGCCATCATATCGGGCGACATCGGTACTGGTGCCGCCCATATCGAGGGTCAAGATATTGCTAATACCCGCTCGCTCGGCGGCCCAAACCGCTCCCACGATGCCGCCAGCTGGCCCACTCAAAAGGCTGTCTTTTGCCTGAAAATGAGCTGAGCCAATCAATCCACCCGCGCTGGTCATCACTTTGAGCGAGTCCGCAGGCAAAGGGGCTTGCACCGCTTGTAAATATCCCTCCATCACTGGCGCGAGATAAGCATTGACGACGGCAGTTTGAGCGCGAGGCACCAATTTGATTTCCGGCGCTAAGAGATGTGATACGGACAAATATTTGATGCCATGAGCGGCTAAGATTGCTTGGAGCTGACGTTCGTGGACAGGATTACGATAGCTATGCAGCAAAGCAATGGCGAGTGAATCACAATCATCGAAGGCTCCTGCGGCGAGCCATTGTTCGATTTGAGTGAGGTCTAAGGGCTTGATGACAGAGCCATCGGCAGCGAGGCGTTCGGGGACTTCCCATACTTGCTGATAAAGCTGCGGGGGCTTTTGAACATTGAGGGCAAAAAGCGCTGGGCGTTGTTGGGTACCAATTTCGAGCAGATCGCCTAAGCCTTGGGTGATGAGAAGGCCAACTTTGGCTCCTTTTTGTTCGAGTAGAGCATTGGTGCCTTTGGTGGAACCGAGACGCATTTCGAGGGCTGGGAGCGTTCCGCGAAGCGAGGTCTCCGTCAATAATCGAGCGGCAAGGATCGGGGCTTCTTCATGGGCGGTGATCTCAAAATCTAAGCCAGCAAACTCAGTCGGTAGGGGAGAGCTGAGTTGGAGTAGGTTTTGTTGAGGGTCAAGATTGAGGACTTCCCATTGGCCGGGCTGTCCCAGAACGCTCAGTTGGTAGCCTGTGAAAATTGGCGCTTGATGAGACCAATTGACCTGAATCGACCAAGCGTTCTCCGAAGGAGCTAATAGACGACCACGCAAGGCACTGCTGCTGAGCACCTTGATGCGATGAACTTGATCTTGAGGGTCATAAGCGATACAGTCGGTAAAGGTGCCTCCAGTATCAATGAATAAGCGCCATTTTTTCATATGGGAAGTTACGAAAGCCCGTGCGCTATATTTAGTATTGAGACGAAAGTACTTAGTAGATAGACCGGAAAAATGATGATTTAAATAAGCTTATTGAGGACATTTCAGAACTCTTTTTCTTCATACTCATTACTTTTGTCTTTCTACTAAGTACTTAAAGTGAGGCTGAGACAAATCAGTTTGAAGTGCCTCACATTATCTGTAATTTTGCGCAACAAAAATCACGTAAAATGAAAAGATTCTTTTATCTCATGATGGTAGCCTTCGTATGGACGGCATGCCAGACAACAGAGTCAGCACAGACTGAAACTATCGAAGACGCTACCGCTGAAGCCGTAGTTGAGGTTGAAAAAATGACTTTCCCTGAGGATAGCCTTAGTGCTGATGGCAATAAGAGCTTTCACGGACTGCGTATCGACGCGATGAATGCGATGCCTGTAGCAGATCTACAAGCTGCTGTAACGGAAACTGGAAGCATGGATATCAAAATCGCTGGACCTGTAGAAGCTGCTTGTCAGGCTAAAGGTTGCTGGATGACGATGCCCCTCGCTGACGGGACCAATATGAGGGTACGATTTAAAGATTATGGCTTTTTTGTCCCTAAAGACAGTAAGGGCAAAACAGCTATCGTAGAAGGACGCGCTTATACTGATACTACTTCGGTAGATGACCTACGCCACTACGCAGTAGATGGTGGTATGAGCGAAGAAGAAGCCGCCGCAAAATACAACGAACCTAAGATCGAGATTGCATTTGAAGCAACGGGAGTAATCATCGAAAACGGGGGAGAATAAATATTCGCAAAACAGAATATATGCAAGCAGTAAAGGAACAATATCAAGAAATTCTCAGCCAACTCGGCATCAAGGAAAAGAATCCAGTAGTCCATACCGGCACTGATTGCTGGCATGCTCCGGATCAGGAATACAATCCGATCTATTCAGCAGCAGATGCTAGCTTTTTGGGTTCGGTTCAGTTTGCTGATGAAGCAAGCTATGAACTCGTCATCAAAGCGGCAGAAGACGCTTATCCTATTTGGAGAGATATCCCTACTCCTAAGCGCGGAGAGATCGTACGTCAAATCGGCGACGCCCTACGCAAGTATAAGGAGCCATTAGGTGCATTGGTGAGCCTTGAGATGGGTAAAATCTATCAAGAAGGACTTGGTGAAGTACAAGAGATGATTGACATCTGTGACTTTGCCGTCGGCCTTTCACGTCAGCTTTATGGTTTGACGATGCACTCTGAGCGTCATCATCACCGTATGTATGAGCAGTGGCATCCATTGGGTACGGTGGGAATCATTTCTGCCTTTAACTTCCCAGTTGCCGTTTGGGCTTGGAACTCGATGATCGCCGCCGTTTGTGGCAATGTTTCGGTCTGGAAGCCAAGTGAAAAGACGCCTTTGACGGGTATCGCTTGTATGAATATCGTCGCTGAGGTAATGCGTAAAAATGACTTGCCTGATGGTATTTTCAACCTCATCGTAGGAGATCGCGCCATTGGCGAACGCATGTCTGCAGATCACAGATTGCCATTGATTTCGGCCACTGGTTCTACTCGTATGGGTAAAGCAGTAGCCGCTACGGTTGGTGCTCGTTTGGGCAAATCATTGCTTGAATTGGGTGGCAATAATGCGGTCATTATCAGTCAGAATGCGGATTTACGTTTGGCTATTCCTGCGATTGTATTTGGTTCCGTAGGCACCTGTGCTCAACGCTGTACTTCAACTCGTCGTCTGATCATCCATAACGATATCTATGATGTTTTCAAGGAAAAGCTAGTAGCAGCTTATGGTTCTTTGGGGGATCGTATCGGTCATCCACTTGATGAAAATACGCTGATCGGGCCATTGATTGACAAAGACGCAGTTACCAATATGCAGACTGCTTTGACCAAAGTACAAGAAGAAGGTGGTAAGCTTTTGGTTGGAGGAGACGTTCTCGAAGGAGAGAAGTATGGTACTGGTACTTATGTAACCCCAGCTATCGTTGAAGCTAACAATAGTTTTGAGATGGTACAGTCTGAGACTTTTGCGCCCATCTTGTACTTGATGAAGTACGATACCGTAGAAGAAGCTATCGAAATCAACAATAATGTACCACAAGGATTGTCTTCGGCAATCTTTACGGATAATATGCGTGAGTCTGAGCGTTTCTTATCATTGCTAGGTTCTGACTGTGGTATCGCCAACGTCAATATCGGTACTTCAGGAGCTGAGATCGGTGGTGCATTTGGTGGTGAGAAAGAAACTGGTGGGGGTCGTGAATCTGGTTCTGATGCATGGAAAGCTTATATGCGCCGTCAGACCAATACGATCAATTGGTCCGATGAATTGCCACTGGCACAGGGTATCACCTTTGATTTTTAATGGAGTGGCGTTCCCGAAAGCTTTCGGGATTACGCAGATACTATCATAAATGATTAGCCGCAGGCCACGTTTTGGACGTGATGCCTGCGGTTTTTTTGTCAAATGATTTGTCTTTTTTCGCAAAAAAGACATTAAAATTCGGGTCATCCGAAACCGTGGTGATTTTATTATCCCATGGTGCGTGGCGGCGCAATCCCGATAGCTATCGCGGATGCGCCGCTACATTGGATATACCCAAGCGTTCTGCGAAGCAGGGAAAAAGCTAAACATAATCGAAAGTACATACCTTCCTTTTTGCATATTCCCTCCGTCTTATATTCTTTAAATTTGCGGCATGACAAAGCACATTCTCATTGGCTTAATACTGCTCCTTAGTAGCTCGAGTTTACAGGCGCAAAAGAATAAAATTGCCCTCCAAGCCAATATCGCCTATCAGCAACTTTTTAGTCCTTTCGCTACCCTTAGCCTGGTCGGACCGGCGCCTTCGATAGTGTTTTTCAAGCCCAATCGAAGCAAGCATCAAATTGAGTGGGCCAATATTAGCTATGGTACCACTGGTACTGGATTGATCGAAACGACCAATTTTAGTAATGCTTTTCGCTATGAGATCAGTCGAGAACTGTATCGCGCCAAGGAACGAACCTCTTACTACCTTGGCCTTTCGACCACTTGGTACCAATTTGGCTTTCAGACTTTTCCGACTATGCCAGATGTGTTTTTGACACGAGCAATCGGGACAGGCTTTCGCTTTCATATCGTCCCATCTATGATCAATGATTTGACGGATCGCATCTATATCGAAGTCGGTTTACCCCTACAATTGGCGGTAACAGATTTTCGCTTGACAAGGATTGAAGATCCTAGTATGCCGCTCAGAACGGGTCTAGACACCTTTGAAATGGACCAGCAATTTGGAGGGGGATTTATGCTCAGAGTAGGAGTTGGAGTGAGGCTGTAAAATAATTAACTGTTGTTGAGTACAACATCATGTCTTTTCGAGGCTGGTGTTGGATTTTTTAATTTTGCTGATGGTTTCCTGTGCCAACGCAAGATTTTGCGCCGCTGCGAGCAATATCCAAAGGGCAAATTTTGCCTACGGAGCATTTTCGTACCTTTAGGTACAAGCTCCTCACTTATGAACAAAACTTTCAAAATCGTCCTACGTAGCCTTGGCATCCTAGTGGGGCTATTTGTGATATACTTAGTCGCAGTGATTGGTTATGCCACGATCTATGATTTTGATCCGCCTCCGAGCACGACTTCTGAGGTAGATACTGCTTCGCAGAACGCTAGAACAATGGCTCCTGATGATTCGACCATCACCTTGCTGACTTGGAATATTGGTTTTATGGGTTTGGGAGCGGAGTCAGACTTTTTTTATGACGGTGGCGAAATGGTTTATATGCCAGAGGAGATCGTCAACAAAAACCGCGATGCGATACTCGCTCAGATTGCTCAATGGCAAAATGAGGTGGATTACTTTCTGTTGCAAGAAGTAGATCGAGACTCCAAACGTTCTCATTATCAAGATGAATACGCCGCCATCGGCAAGCAACTATCGCTCTTCAGCGCCTCTTTTGGCACCAATTACCAGGTAGATTATATCCCGATTCCAATATTAGAGCCGCTTGGCAAAGTTTGGTCAGGCGTAGCTACTTATAGCCGCAAGCAAGCCACCGAATCGGTTCGCTATAGTTTCAAAGGCAATTATGATTGGCCGACTTATCTGTTTTTTCTGGATCGATGCTTTTTACTTAATCGCTATCCAATAGATGCTGAACGCGAACTCGTCGTCATCAATACCCACAACTCGGCTTATGATGATGGTAGTCTCAAACAACAGCAAATGGAACAACTCAAAGCAGTATTACTCGCAGAGTACGCCAAAGGCAATGCCGTAATCGTCGGTGGAGATTGGAATCAATTTCCACCTGATTTTGAAGGGGTTACGGGTTTCGAGCTCAAGCAAAGCGAACGTGAAGCCCGCTATTTTGTGCCAAAAGACTATCCGGCCGCTGGCTGGCAATGGGCGGCTGATCGTAGCATTCCGACCAATCGTTCGCTAGCAGCGCCCCTAAATCCCGACACTACCTCACGCTACGTGATCGACTACTTTTTGCTCTCACCCAATGTATCATTGGAGGATGTGCAAGGCATAGATTTAGGTTTCCAACATAGCGACCACCAAGCCGTCAAAATGACCGTCTCTCTCCAATGATGCAGCAGCAACATATCCAATTTGATTTCGGAGAGATCGCCCTCAGTCGGTGGGTCTTACCGGAGGTACAATTGGGTTTGGCGCAGATCAGCTATACACGACAAGATTGGCATCATAGCCGTAATGATCATAGCGATGTGCAGTTGCATTTTGGTTTGCGAGGAGATTATGATTTCAAGCACCAACAGCTTAAAAAACAATATTCGCTGCAAGCGGGGCATTACAATCTGATGTTTTCCGAAGGCATAGACCTAGCCGTTTACAATCGGAGTCTTGAGATCGAGACATTTGGGGTGCGTTATAGCAAGGAGACCTTTTTGCGCCTCATGGATGGAGGTAGTGATGCGCTAAGTCGCTTTTGCGAACGCATCCTCAAGGGGCAAAGCTCAATTTTATACACTGAATTTTTGCCACTCAGTCAAGCAATGGAACGCTGTATCCGCGATATCCAACACAGTCCGTATCGAGCTCGTTTACAAGAGGTTTTTTTGCTGTCCAAAAGTTTAGAGTTATTGGTCTTACAGGTCGAGGCTTTTGAGGCTTACCGCTCGCGGAACGCTCAGTTTATTCGTTCTGCCGCAGACAAAAAAAAGCTCCAAACCGCCAAAGAAATCGTTCGGCAACGCCTGCAAAATCCACTCAGCCTTAGCGAGCTAGCGCAGGCCGTCGGGATCAATGAATATAAACTCAAAAAAGGCTTTAAGGAGCAGTTTGGCACTACGGTTTTTGCCTACCTCGCACAGATCAGACTCGAAAACGCCTGCATCCTCCTCCGCGACACCCAACAACACATCAAAGAAATCGCCTACGAATTGGGCTATTCCAGTCCCCAGCATTTCCAAAGGGTTTTCAAACAACAATTTGGTGTAACACCAGGGCAATACCGCCACTGATAACAATTAATCCCTTATATGCCATCTGATTCATCTGTGAGCCATTAATTTGGGGTCAAGAAAACAAACCATATGTTACTCGATCTCAGCATCCAACACAGTATCAGCATCGAAGCCACTCCCGCTCAAGTTTGGGACGCGCTTATCAATCCCGCCAAAATCAAGCAATATCTCTTCGGAACGGAAACGATCTCCGATTGGAAAGAAGGCGCCAGTATCGTTTTTCAAGGCGAATGGGAAGGCCAATCTTACCGCGATCATGGTATCATCAAGCGTTTTGTGGCAGAGCAAGTCTTTGAGTACGATTATTGGAGCAATTTCTCAGGCTTGGAGAATATTCCCGAAAATTATGCTTTGGTCACTTTTGAGATTACTCCTGCGGAGAACGCCACGCTCCTTAGTGTACGACACAAAGGATTTCCCAGTGAAGAGGCTCAAGCGCATTCTTCAACAAACTGGAAAAGCATTCTTGAAGAGATCGCAAAAGTGGTTTAGTAGACAGCTTTGTCCCTCGCGCAGTGAGAACCTTCGAATCAAAAGAGGAAGTCCTAAACTTGAAAAAGTGTAAAGACGCAAGATTTTGCGCCTCTGGTTTTACAAAAAACATGATCTAAGATTTCTCCCTCCGGTTCGAAATGAGCGTTCCGCAAAGCGGAAGAGAATTTCACGTCATCAATCCGCCAAAATCCCGTATCTTTGCGGCCTAAGACCGAAATCTCTCTACATGGCAAACGCTATAAAATCCACCAGTTTTGAATTCCCAGGACAAGTCAGCGTGTATAACGGCAAAGTTCGGGATGTGTACAATATCGACGATCGCTACCTCGTCATCGTAGCTTCTGATCGTATTTCCGCCTTCGACTTTATTTTACCGCGAGCGATTCCTTATAAGGGCCAAGTCCTCAACCAGACTTCACGCCACTTTTTCAAGGAAACCGAAGACTTGGTACCCAGTCATATTCTCGCTGTGCCCGATCCCAATGTCACCATCGGCATCAAGTGCAAGGCATTCCCAATTGAAGTCGTAGTCCGTGGCTATCTAGCCGGGCATGCTTGGCGGGTTTATCGCTCTGGCGAACGCGTCCTTTGTGGCGTAACCTTACCGGAAGGTCTCAAAGAAGGAGACAAACTCCCCGAGCCGATCATCACCCCAGCAACCAAATCTCAGATTGGTCACGATGAGGACATCAGCAAGGCTGAGATCATCAAATCCGGCTTGATCGAACCAGAGAAATGGGGCCAAATGGAGCACTATGCTCAGGTTCTCTTTCAGAAAGGTACTGAGATAGCCGCTGAGCAAGGCTTGATATTGGTTGATACCAAATATGAGTTTGGTGAGTTTCAGGGTAAGATATATCTGATCGACGAGGTGCATACGCCCGATTCTTCTCGCTACTATTATGCTGACGGCTATGCCGAACGCCAAGCTGCGGGAGAACCACAAAAGCACCTTTCCAAAGAATTTGTACGAGAGTGGCTGATTGAAAATCATTTCCAAGGGCTCGACGGACAGACGATGCCTGATATGCCCGACGAATTTCTCGAAGAAGTCACCGAGCGATATATCGAACTCTACGAAAATATAACTGGGCAAACTTTTGAGCGTGGCGATACCACTGATATCGAAAAACGTATCTACGACAATGTCGTCCCAGCATTAGAAGAATTGCGCAAGCTGTAAAAACATTTATTATTTATAAGGCTGACAGGGTACAGAACCCTGTCGGCGTTTTATTCCTCCACCTATGAACTACCTCTCGGTCGAAAACATCAGCAAAAGCTATGGCGACAAACAATTGTTTGCCAACCTAAGCTTTGGCATCGATCAGGGGCAAAAGATCGCCTTGATTGGCGTCAATGGTTCAGGCAAGTCAACGCTTTTCAGAATCCTCTCAGGCTTAGAATCTCCCGACGAGGGCAAAGTGAGTACCCGCAATGGTATCCGCATAACCTTCCTCAACCAGGATCCTGACTTGCCACACGACAAGACCGTAGGAGAGATTGTTTTCCAATCAGATCACCCTTCGGTCAAATTGATCCAAGAATACGAGAGACTCCTGGCGGAGCCAGAAGTTGATCAAGACAAATTGGAGACAATCATGACCGAGATCGCGGCGGCGGAAGCTTGGGATTATGAAGTCAAGATCAAACAGATTTTAACGAAGCTTCAGGTCAACTTTCTCGATACTCCAGCAGGAGCACTTTCGGGTGGACAACGTAAGCGAGTGGCTTTGGCGCAGGCTTTGATCATGGAGCCAGATCTCTTGATCATGGATGAGCCAACCAATCACCTCGACTTGGAAAGTATTGAGTGGTTGGAGAAATTTTTGGCTTCAGCGAAGCAATCTTTATTGGTCGTAACCCACGATCGCTACTTTTTGGATGCGATCACCAATGAGATCATAGAGCTAGATGGTGGCGATATACACTCCTACAAAGGTGATTATGCCTATTTCTTAGCGCAAAAGGCCGAGAGAGAAACATTGACGGAGGTCAATCGCGAGCGAGCTAGTAGTCTCTACAAAAAAGAATTAGTCTGGCTCAGCCGTTCGCCGAAGGCGAGAACCACCAAATCTAAATCCCGCATCGATGCGGCAGGCGTACTCAAAGAAAAAACCCTCAAAAAAGGCGATGACCGTGAAATGCAACTCATGGTCAAAGGGCGACGGATTGGAGGCAAAACCTTAGAAATCAAAAACCTCCGCAAAGCCTACGGCGACGTCAATATATTAGAAAACTTTAGCTATACTTTCAACCGATATGATAGGGTAGGAATAGTCGGTCCCAATGGCGTGGGCAAAACGACTTTGCTACGATTGTTGATAGGTGAGGAGGAAGCCGACTCGGGTAAAATCCGCTGGGGTGAAACCATCGTCTCTGGTTATTATAAGCAGGATGGATGGACTTTTAAAGACAATGCGCGGGTAATCGAGGTAATCACTGAAGCCGCTGAAACGGTAGAACTCTCTAAGCGTCAGACCCTTTCAGCCTCCCAGCTGCTGGAACACTTCCTCTTCCCAAAGCACATGCATTTCAACTTGGTCTCAACACTGAGCGGAGGAGAAAAGCGACGCCTCCACTTGCTGCGGATCTTGATGACCAATCCCAATTTCCTGATCCTCGATGAGCCAACCAATGATCTCGACCTGATCACTTTGCGCAAGTTAGAGGAGTTTTTGGCCGAGCAGTTTACGGGTTGCCTTATGGTAGTAACGCACGACCGTTACTTCATGGATCGCCTGGTGGATCACCTCTTTGTATTTGAAGGAGATGGAGAATTGCGCGATTTCCCTGGTAGTTACTCTCAGTATCGCACAGCCGTAGAAAAAGAAGCAAAAGCCGCAGCAGCAGCGAAGATAGAAGCGCCAAAAAACAAGAAAGAGGATAGCTCACAGAAATCAACTGCCGCCTCTGCTAGCGATACGACTAATAAGCGTAAGTTTAACTATAAGGAGAAGCGCGAATTTGAGACTATCGAAAGTGAGGTAGCACAACTCGAAGCCCGCAAAAAAGAACTCGGCGAACTGATGGTTTCCGGTGAAACTGACTATGAAAAACTCACCGCTTGGACCGAAGAACTCAAACAACTCAATCTCGATCTTGACACCAAATCAGATCGTTGGCTAGAATTGATGGAGATACTAGAAGGCTGATTATAAGCGAGTTCAAAAAATAATTTGTTTTTTTTTATTTCTCACCCAACCTTTTTCACTGCCCCAATCGTGACAATGGAAATTGGATGATTTCCAATGCCCTATCCTAGCCCTAGCACGAATATTCCAAAGCCCAAAATAGCCTAAATGCGAAACAGAGAGAAGTAGGGTTATCCCAATTCTTGGAATCAATACAGTACACACTACTAGAGGCTTACTGTAAAAATAGCTCCATGAACTCTCTGGCATTCCGACGCTTATATCCCACTTTTATGAGGGCTTTCCCTCTATTAAAGTATGTTTTAGCATTTGCTCTGCTATTATTTATCAGTTCCATTGCAACTCAAGCCCAGCTGGTAGTCAATAGTGGGTTTACGGGTCAGCAATTGGCCGATACACTCTCCGGACGAGGAGTAGTCATCAACAATGTCGCGCTCAATTGTGCAGGAGGAGCTTCTGGTGTGTTTGATGGTTCAGCCAGTAATATTGGCATCGACAAAGGAGTATTGCTTACCACAGGCAATGTCAACAATGCCGTCGGCCCCAACCTTTCGATCAATGATTTTGGTTCCCAAAACGCTGGCACCAATGATCCAATTCTCGATTTTCTTTCGGGTGGTCCCACAGATGATGCTTGTGCACTAGAGTTTGACATCACCGCTGATTGCGATATCATCCAGATTGCTTATGTTTTTGCGTCGGAGGAATATCCCCAATTTGTCAATGCAAACTTCAACGACATTTTTGGCTTTTTTGTCAGTGGTCCGGGTTTGCCGCCGGGCGGAACGAATATCGCTTTGATTCCAGGGACGACCACTCCAGTGTCTATTGACAATGTCAATGCTTTCACCAACAATGGCTTCTTCGTCAACAACCCCACAAACGGAGGAACCACTATCAAATATAATGGCTTTACTACGCCACTTTTGGCTTTGATCAAAGTAGAGCCTTGCCTTACCTATCGCATCAAACTTGTCATTGCAGATGGCGGAGATGACACCTATGATTCAGGTGTATTCTTGGACCTTGGCGGTATTCGCTGTTTTCAAAACAGAACGGCCGCCTACGCCAATTATGATATAGGAGGTGTGGACTATGCCGTTGAAGGCTGTAATGAATTGAGTCTTGATATTGTCCGTACTGGAGACAGCACCCAAGCCAATACGGTAGACTTCCTATTGGCTGGTACAGCGACCAACGGCATTGATTATCTCAGCATCCCCGGCAATCTGACTTTTCCCGCTTTCCAAGATTCGATTTCACTCAATCTCTCTATCCCTGATGATGGCATCATCGAAGGCATGGAGTTTATTGAGCTGATCATTCGTGATAGTATCTGTAATACCGTTACCCGAGATACGCTAATAGTGCGGATTTTTGACCCAGCCGATGTCATTCCCGGAGCAGATACGAGCATCTGTGTCAATGCGACGCTGGCCTTACCCGCTCAGTATAGCGATAGTAGCGGCACCATCAGTTGGACCCCAACTGCCAATCTTAATGATCCTACTTTATTGAGTCCCGTTTTCACGCCACCAGCAGCGGGAAACTATCAATTTATTGTCCAATTGACTGACTCCATCGGTTGTATGGATGTAGATACGATTGTGGTGACGGTTACGCCTTTTGCGCTTGCTCAATCGAGTCAGGATGTAGCCTGCTTTGGGGATTCGACGGGCAGCCTTACTGCTACGATCAATGGTAGCTCTCCTTATCGCTTCATTTGGAAAGACAATACCCAAACGGTCTTAGTCGATAGCACTCAAAATGGAGGTAGCCAAGTCCTCAATAATTTACCCGTAGGCAATTATACCGTCCTTATCTCCGACGCTCAAGGTTGTACAGATTCACTGACTTATGTGATCAATCAACCAGCCGCAGCCCTTAATGCCAGCCTGACGGCACAAACCAATGTCGATTGCAATGGCGCAAATACTGGTTCAGCTACTTTAGCGGCTAGCGACGGTACGGCTCCTTATCAATATTCATCTGATGGGGTCAATTTTGGCAATAGTCCGATTCTCGGAACGCTCAGTGCGGGTACATATAGCTTAGTCGTTCGCGACGCGAATAACTGCCTCTTTAGCGTCAGTGCTACTATTACAGAGCCAACCGCATTAGTGCCATCCATCCTCAATCAAATCAATGTTGATTGTAATGGCAATAGTACTGGCAGTGTAGATATTCTCGCCTCCGGCGGAACGATGCCTTATCAATAC
>JBGCFA010000124.1:0-6301 GCA_045106675.1 Bacteroidia bacterium | reverse complement strand
CCGTGTAGCTCTTTTCTTACCACTTTATCTCAATCGCCCTTCGATTGCCTATTTGGATGAGATTCCTAACCAAAGTGTTCGTTCTCTTGAGTTTTATGAGGGGATACGCTTGGCGATAGAGGACTTCAACCGCAATAATCCTAAACAACTCTATCTAAAAGTATTTGATACGCAGCGAGATACCAATCTCATCAAAATCCAGTTAAACGAATTGGAGCGTTTACAACCTCAGCTAATATTGGGGGAAGTGTTTGCTCAATCTTCTGCTGTAATCTCCAATTGGGCTGAAATCAATGAGACTGTACAATTGATTCCTTTTAGTGCCTCATCAGCGATGACGCTAAATAAGAACTATACCTTCTTGGCCCATCCCGCAGCTGAAACACATGGTATTCGCCTCGCTGAGTATGCACGTAATGAATTGACTTTAGATCGTGTGAGCGTATTCACAGACAATGGCTACGGCGCAGAACAGTTGATGCAGGGGTTTTGTCAAACCTTCATTGATCTTGGAGGTACTATCGATACCCTTCGCTTTTCTCGAGATTTCGAAGATGCCAAAGAAGATATTCCTAGACTCGTCAATAAAGTGAGAGGTGGTGGTGTCTATATTCCTATTACGGGAAATGAGGAAGCTTCAAGCCTGATTGTAAATTTACTAAAACGTGATGGGAAAGATAATATCGCATTAATGGGCTCTCCGCACTTTTATTCACGCTATGAAGCTCTTGATCGAGATATTAAGGAGGATTTCAACTTGATATTTACGTCGTCTTATTTGCCCAATAAAATATCTAAAGAGTATCAAGACTTTGTCTTTAGATATCGCAGTCGTTATAATCTGCCTCCTACCGAAGAGGTAGTACAAGGCTATGATATTGGACGCTTTTTGATAGACAGGATTAAAAATTATAATCCAAGCATGCCCATGAGCTTCGATAGTTATTTGCGTCTCGCTTCGTCAGTAAAAAGCATGCACGTCAATTTTGACTTTGATCGCGAACAGACTAATCAATATGTCAATATCGGCCAGTTCACAGAGGACGGGATTACGATACTTAATAAATAAGGCTAGGCGGATTAATCCGAATCGGTACCAAAACGTAAAAGGCGCTCTTCATATGAAGAGCGCCTTTTACTTATTACTTTAGCTAAGCTATTTCTTAACTGATTCCACGACTGCTTTAAAAGCTTCGGGATGATTCATCGCCAAATCCGCAAGGACTTTACGATTTAGTTTTACATCAGCTTTGTTGAGAAGGCCAATGAAAACGGAATAGCTCATGTCATACTGACGAACACCAGCATTGATACGCGCAATCCAAAGGCGGCGAAAAGCACGCTTGCGGTTACGGCGATCACGGAAGGCATAAAGCCAGCTTTTTTCGATCTGATTTTTAGCAACGGTCCACACATTTTTCTTGCGACCGAAATAGCCCTTCGCATGTTTCATCATTTTCTTGCGACGGGCCCTAGAAGCTACTGCATTTACTGAACGAGGCATATTTTTTTTCGTTAATACGTTATAATTGATAAAAAAACTACATGTTGGGGAGCATTGCCTTGATACGGCCATGATCGGACTCACTAACGGTAGCAAAATGCCGAAGTTTCAGTTTACGCTTTTTAGACTTCTTGGTCAGGATGTGGTTCTTAAAAGCATGCTTTCTCTTGAACTTCCCTGAGGCGGTTTTCTTGAAACGCTTTGCGGCCCCGGAATTGTTTTTCATTTTAGGCATGATAGCGATTGATATGGTTTATTGAGTAAAATAGAGCGGCAAAAGTACGGATAATTTTGGTTTGAACATAATTGATAATAAAAAAAGCACAATCATTAATTTTTACTCTCTATACAGCGTATTGTGATACAATTTGCGTCTTAGAACAAAACAAAACCCTTTATGAAAAATGCTTTTTCTCATTTTGCCCGCAAACGCAGGCAGATCCACAATCTTGAAGCTAAGCTCGAACAGTGGCTAGAAGACGGAAAGTGGTGGCATATGACAGCTGAAAATCGACAGAAGTGGCTTCTCAAGCTCAAAAGTCGATTGCAAGCGTTCCGCGAAGCGGGCCGGCTAAGTTGGGCCAAACCGACTCTGATCGCGGCCTTATTGGGCCTTAGTATGCAGTCTGAAGTACAAGCTCAAAGCTTCCTCGCTCCCCAAACCAATCCCTTTGGTCTGACATCGGGGCAATACTTAGCATTACCTACAATGGTGGACATTGATGCTGATGGGGACTTGGACGTATTTTCTAGTGAGGCCTACGGAGTGATTCGTTACTTCCAAAATACCGGAACTAATACAGCTCCTGCTTTTGCCGCTCCACAAGCAAACCCTTTTGGGCTGCAGTCTGCTTATTATTTTGCTTCGATGGCCTTTGCCGACCTCGACAATGATGGTGATTTGGACTTGATCGTCGGGGAATACTATGGCAATATGCAGTATTATCAAAATACAGGAACCAGTACAGCACCTGCTTTTGCCGCTCCATTAGCCAATCCTTTTGGATTGACCGCTGGAACCGACTATGCTTTTCCGAGTTTTGGCGACCTAGACAATGACGGTGATTTTGATTTGATCATAGGAGAAGCTTATGGCAATCTTCAATATTTTCAAAACACAGGTACCGCGACAGCACCGGCTTTTGCGGCTCCAAGCCTAAATCCTTTTGGTCTTACTGCTTCAGCTAATGATTTCTATCAACCAGAATTTACTGATTTGGATGGAGATGGTGACCTAGATTTGCTTTGTGGAGAATATTACGGCGCAATCCAATATTTTGAAAACACAGGCTCACAAGCAGCGCCTGCATTTGGACCTAAACAAACCAATCCTTTTAATCTATTGCCATCCTATCAAATTTCCTTTGTTACTACTGGAGATTTGGATGGAGACGGCGACTTAGATGTACTAGTTGGGGAGTATTATGGCGTGCATCAGTATTATGAAAACAATGCTGGGCCAATCGGCAATGTCGCTCCTACAGTCAGTGCGATCAATGCTCAAACACTTTGTTTGGGAGATAGTATTGGACCTGTGATGTTTACGGCGAGTGATGTGAATGGCGATAGTCTGACGCTTTTCGCCAATAGTTCGAATCAAGCTTTATTGACGGATGCCAATATCCAGATTACAGGTATGGCTCCCAATTATCAGTTGCTTGGGATTCCGACGATAGGGCAGGTAGGGAGCACCACCATCACCTTAAACGTTACTGATGGTATGGATACCACTAGCACGAGCTTTGTGGCGACATACAGCCTCTGTAATAGCGCTCCAGTGATGAACGGACCTGCTAATCAAGTAAGTTGTTCGGGTGATACGCTAAGCAACTTGGCGTTCACGGCTAGTGACCCTGACAATGACACTTTCAGTTTAGTGGCTACTTCCAATAATCAAACGCTGATTCCAGACGCAAATATCCAGATTGGTGGTACTGCTGCTAATTATTCCATCAGTCTAAGTAGTATCATGGGTCAAGTCGGCAATGCTCAAATCACGGTGGTCGCAAATGATAGCATCAGCCCTCTGAGCACTTTCAATTTTGATGTGCAGGTCAACCTCTGTAATAATCCTCCTGTTTTTGGAACGATAGGCGCAGCTTTAATATGTGCGGATGATACGCTCGGTCCAGTCAATTTCTCGCTCACTGATCCAGATGGTGATCCGGTCACTTTGACGGCGACCTCTAACAATCAGAGCTTGATTCCTGATGCCAATATCCAGCTTAGTGGTGCAACGCCTTCCTATGATCTCACAGCCATTCCTGTAGCGGGACAGACAGGCAATGCGATTATTACGCTAAGCGCGAACGATGGAATCTCAACTACTACCAAAACAGTCGTGGTCCAAGTCGATGATTGCAATGAGGCTCCAGTAATCACGCCAGTGGGAGCACAAAGTTCCTGCTTAGATTATCCTTTTGGTCCCATTACAGTCAATGCGAGTGATCCAGACGGCGATCCGATTACCCTGACTGCCAGTTCTAGCAATACTAGCTTTCTCCCTAATTCTGCGATTGTAATTAGTGGTTCTAGTCCGGCCTTTAGCCTGTTTGCCGATCCTGTCAATGGATTTACGGGTACAGTAGATATTACGCTTACTGCTTCTGATGGTGCTAAACAGAGTACAGAGACCTTTACTTTAACGGTTGACAACTGTACCAGTATCGAGTTGCCAGCTTTCGCACAAAGTATGAAGCTCTATCCCAATCCCGCGACAGATCAGCTGAGCTTAGACTTTGCTAATCAGATAGAAATTGAAAGACTAGAAATCATGGACTTGAGCGGAAGACTCGTTCAGCGAGTGAATGTTGGACAATTTTTGCAAACTTATGCCTTAGATTTGGCGGAGATGCCAGCAGGTGTTTACTTCCTTCGTATTCAGGCTGAGGGTACATCCTTTAGTCGCAAGTTTGTAAAAGAATAATATGAACCAGGCCCCTTCGCCTTTTAGTTTAAGTTATACACCAAATGTACCCGAGTTGCTTCAGCAGCTTGGGTGCACTTTGGCTCTAAGTACCTATCAAGCAGGTAAATTGATCTTTATCAGTGCCGCAGATAGTGAAAAACTGGTACAATTACCACGAACTTTTGATACGCCCATGGGTATCGGTTTGCACGGCAACAAAATGGCGATTGCTACCAAAGATGAAGTGGTCGTTTTGGCCAATTCTCCGATGTTAGCGTCCCATTATCCGCGCCAACCTCAGACCTATGATGCCCTTTTCATGCCTCGGGCGACCTATTATACCGGGCGAGTGGACATCCATGATCTGGATTTTGGGGCTGATGCTTTATATGGTGTCAATACTTCTTTTTCCTGTCTGATCAAGATTGACGAAAACTATAGTTTTACGCCTGTTTGGCAACCGCATTTTATCACTCATCTAGCTTCGGAGGATCGTTGCCACCTCAACGGTATGGCAATGCAAAACGGTCAACCCAAATTTGTTACTGCCTTTGGTACTGGCAATTCTCCCCAATCTTGGCGACCAAACGTTACCCAAGGGGGCATTCTCATGGATGTACCTAGCAATCAGGTCGTTATGCAGGGCTTGCCTATGCCACATTCTCCACGCTTCTGGCAGGATCAGCTATTGGTCTTGTTTTCAGCTACAGGTGAACTAGCGAGGCTCGATGTCGCTGCTGGGAAATGGGAGGTCATCAGCAAGCTGAACGCTTTTGTCCGTGGTATGGCCTTTATTGGCGATTATGCCTTTATTGGCTTGTCCAAATTGCGGAAAAACTCTTCCACCTTTGCCCATTTGCCCATTGCTGAAATGGCAGATTACGCTGGTGTTGTGATCATACATATACCCACCGGAGCGAGAGTAGGGGAGATACGATATATGGCTTCTGTGGATGAAATCTATGATGTACAGGTGCTACCCGATTTACAAAGACCAGGCATACTTAATACTTTGAAACCTGAGTATAAAATGGGTTTGTCTACCCCAGACGCGACTTATTGGGCGATTAGTGATCAATAGTACCGCTATTCGCGGAACGCTAAGACTCGATCAAGGCTTTTTGGCATAATCCTCAATTGCAAATCGTACTCGTTTGGGATTTTCGAGTATGCTAAAAAACTCTTCGAGATATTTTACTGTTTCACGTTTATGGCTAGAATCTAAATAAGGACTCTCCTGAAAAAGCGAAAGGATGTTTGCCTTTTGAGTCAAAAAATAATCAATCTCAGTTTGGAGTTCAGCTGGGCTGCGTTCATAGCCCATATACAGCCTATCTCGAACCGTTTTAAGGTTTAAGCGATCATTTGGAATGGCGTAGACAGCATTAACGATACCTGAATAGTCAAAATCGTATGGGATAACATAGACCTTCGGCACATCAGTGAAATTCTTTTCCTGGATCAATTTGACATTGTGGAGGTTAGAGACATTCCAATCCGTATTGCCTATCATATACTCAAACAGGGCAACTTGGGTCATCGTCTTTCGATCTGTCCATTCAGGGTGGATACCTTCTCGCTCAATTTCCATGGCATTGACCCTACTAGCCATTTGCTCGATATCTTCGATCAAGAATCCATATCGCTCAAAAGGCGGCTTTTTGCCTTTGGAATCAACATAGGTGAGATGCACCAATCTTACCCTCAAGCTATTGTTAGTTAGGGCGTTGAGGGCTTTATAACTCAGGTATTCTTTGAAAAGATATTGCTGGAAACTCTTCCCGTTTTTGCAGTGGGTTACCAACTTTATTTTTTCGAGTTCTGCTATCGCAGGAACGGGAAATTCAGCCCGCTTGAAATTGAGTTTGATAGGAGGGAAACCACAATAG
>JBGCFA010000123.1:0-12972 GCA_045106675.1 Bacteroidia bacterium | reverse complement strand
CTCACAATCTGCCGTCGCCGCGAAAACTTCATGGGCTTTTTTCGCTGCCAGATTTTACGCACCCAATTGTTGAGAATAACGCCAAAATAAGTATAAAACCAAGAACTTAGCCATGCTCCGCCACCGATTACGCCGACAATTTCCCAGAATGAATAACCCGCAAAGACTGCGGTGATCAAACCGATTAAAAATTTGATCGCAGCAAGGCCAAAAAGAGGAAAGTACTGAGCAAAATCAGTCCATTGCAAATCTGCTAATAGCATTCAAGTCAGTTAGAAAGTATCGTGTTCCATTTGCTAAACGCAAATAAAACGAGCTTTGTTGAGTAAAGCCGTTATTTGGGTCCATAGGCAAGATCGCCCGCGTCCCCTAATCCCGGTACGATATAAGATTTCGCTGTAAGTTCTGCATCGACTGCGGCTACCATGATTTTAGCTTTTGGTAGATTGCGAGAGACATAATTCAAGCCATCCTCTGAAGCGACCACCCCTGCGATATACAATTGTCTCGGTTGTCCCAGTTTCAAAAGCTCCTTTGCAGCCAAGACGATGCTACGCCCAGTGGCAATCATAGGATCAATCAAAATCACCTCCTTATCGTCTATCTCAGGAATCGCACTATACTCAATCTTGACAATAAATTCATTGCCTTTGGTATGTTTGCGAAAGGCAGAGATAAAGCCATTGTCGGCACGATCAAACATCCGCAAAAAACCTTGGTGCAAAGGTAGTCCAGCCCGAAGGATAGAAACCAATACAGGCTGTTGTGGCAACAAAGGCATTTCCAACTCGCCTAATATGGTCTTCACATTTTGAGACTCAAAAGGGAATTTTTGGCTTAATTCATAAGCGAGTATTTCGCCTACTTTCTCCATATTGGTTCGAAAACGAAGGCGATCCTGCTGCACGTTCTGCTCTCGCAGTTCATACATAATCTGGTTAAGCAAAGAGTTTTTTGCCCCTAGGACCGTAATTCGTTTATCCATCGTATAGGTAAAGGTAGCGCATTTTTGCGGAGCTGCAAATAGGCTTTGGGTTGTCCACCCATTCGCCTAAAAAAACGTGCAATGCTCGGAATCATTGAGCCCTCAAAGTCAAAAATCGAGCAGTCAGTCGTCTGCATCACATCCCAGATGAGTGCCGCTATTTCACCGCCTTGCGAACGCTTGGGATCATAGGTGCCAAATAGATAATAACAATGGTCTCGAAACTCTGCAAAACAAGCAGCCGCAATGATTTGCCCATCCGCCTGGCGAAAGGCTCTCAGATGAGTATTGAGCCGCTGTGGCAAAAGTTGTAATAAGGTTTGAATGACCTGCCTCGCATTAGGTGCTACTCCGAGTATGTCGTGTCCATTGGCGGCTTGGGCATCATACAAGGCCAATAAGTCTTCGGCCTTAAAAGCATGCTCGATTGCATCAGGCTGTTGATTTGCTTTACGGATTTTGCGGCGCTGGCTCGTATCCATTGCCGCCCAATTTTTCTCTTGGCCCAGCGATAAATCTACTTGATAGGTATAGCGAGTGTGTAGCTCATAGCCGGCTTCAAAGAAAGGCAGCGGATAATCAAAAGCGGGACTGCAATTCATCGAGAAAAGATGATCCTTTTCCCAAGCGGGCAACATTGCTTCTAGTACCTGCCTTTTCCAGCTATACTGCTTATAGGCAGAGCGTTCTCCGAAGGAGGCAAAAACAGGACCCCAATACTGTGTGAAAGCAGGCTGTCCCACTCGACTAAAGCCTAGCTTCTTTTCTCGAAAAAAGGGCATCACCGCTTGCCAGACATCTCCTTCTTTGACAATGGCCGCCTGCCAATCAGGCCGCAAGACACTTAAGTAGGCATATAAAGAAAATAATCCTCCCTCCGGAGCTGCCTCCACAAAGGCATCCCAGGAGGGAGGATCGATGGCGTCAGCCGCCAATATTTCTAAATGCATACTGGTTGAAGGTTAAAGTCCTGAATTGCTGAAGGTAAAACTAGCGATTCAATAACTCAAATCTCCAAGCATTCATTAATCATTCATAGACACTTTGCCAGTCCTTTCGAGACGGGCAGCTTCTGGCATCAATTTGTAAGCTTCTTGGATTACTTTATCGACCTGATTCAGCACTGGGAAGAAACCATCATCATTATACATACGACGACCGATATAAGCTTTGATGCGGTTATCCACCAAACGCTTAGATTTTTGATACTCAGCATCATCAAAGGCTACTCCTTTTTCACCAGCAAAAGCGGTAAACTGATTGACGAGTGAAGCGCTCAAATTAAAGTCTTTGAGAAATGCTTCTGGGCTACTATAACGCTTCATCAATTCAGGACGAGCATCTACATATTGGAATGAGAATTTGCGGAATAGATCATTCATTTGTAGCTCAGTCAGATAAGCGCTACCGCCAGTCGTATCATTGGCAACAAATACATCTGGATAGATACCTCCACCGCCATAGACAATGCGTCCAGAAGCAGTATTAAATTTGAGTGAATCGGGAATTACGATTTTGCTTTCGTCAAAGATTTCGCCAGACTCAAAGCGAGCGGCAATTTCATCTGCATACTCAGCATCAGACTTGTCATATGGTTTTTGGATGCAACGACCACTAGGTGTGTAGTACTTAGAGATCACGATACGCATCGCAGATCCATCATCAAACTCTTCTTGAATCTGTACCAATCCCTTACCAAAGCTACGAACACCGACGATCAAGCCACGGTCATGATCTTGTACCGCACCAGAGACAATCTCACTGGCAGAGGCAGAACCATAATCAATCAATACTACGAGCGGGCCTTTTTCAAAGGTCCCTAGAGAAGAAGTAGAGCGGTATTCTTGCTTGCTTTGGCGAATACGACCTTCGGTCGAAACAATCACTTTACCAGCAGACAAAAATTCGTCAGCCATTTTACGGGACATCTCCATATAGCCACCAGGATTACCTCTAAGATCGAGGATGAGTTGGGACATGCCCTTATCCTGTAGCATTTCTAAAGCTTCGAGGAACTCTGCATAAGTAGTTTCGGAGAAACGATTGATCTTAATATAACCCGTCTCAGGGTCCATCATATAGGCAAAATCGAGGCTATTGAGCGGAATACGATCTCGTTCGATGGTAAACTCAAGCGCCTTAGCTGTAGCACGACGTAAGATCGTCACGTCAACTTCTGAACCTTTGGGGCCTTTGAGCAATCCCATGACATCTGCATTGGTGATGCCAATACCTGCGACGTTTTCACCGTCGACACCGATGATACGGTCTCCAGACATGATCCCGAGTTTCTCACTAGGGCCACCAGAGATCGGCGCTTCAACATAAATAGTATCTTCCAGGATATTGAACTGTACGCCGATGCCATCAAAGCTGCCGGCCATTTGTTCGCGCATCTGCTTCATCTCGGAGGCGGGGATATAAAAGGAGTGTGGGTCCATGCCTTCGAGCACACCTTCAATCGCATCATCAACTATTTTATCTTCATCAAGCTCTTCTACGTAATTGCTTTCAATAAAACGTAGCGCTCGCTCAAATTTCATCAAGCCGGAATTGATACCCGCTGGAGCTGCGTCTTTGATTTTAAAACCTACTAACAGGCCTATTAATACGAATGCAGAGCCAAAAAGCGAATACTTTAGAATATTACTCATATTAAAAAAAGGATTTACACTAAAATAAGGCAATTAATACATTAAAAAAACGTGAAACTTGCGCAGACTGCTGTAAGATTTACCTCAATTGTAATTTAGAATGGCATGATTTCGGTAGTAAACTATCATATGCAAAAGCATCTTTGGGCTTTTCTATGCCTTTTGAGTTTGATATTGGCCTGTAAAGGTCCGACAATCATTCACAAAGATGGTTTAGCCTTCGTCGAAATCGGAGATCCGATGCCCGCCCAAGATTTGGAGTGGTTTTACGGTTTTCCTATTGAAGATACGCTCTTTTCCGCAGATGGGTTCAAATGGCATGGGGCCAATATTCAGTTAGATAGTGGGAAGCTGGTCTTAGAAGCAGACTTTACTGGCGATAATACCGTCAACCGTATTAGAGTCGAAAGCGCAGAACTAAGTACTCGCAAAAAACTCCGGGTAGGGATGAATGTTTCGGATCTCCTCAAAAAGGGAAATCGCTGGCAAATTTACTACCTCGAAAAATATCAACTACTGGATGTGAGTTTCAAACGCCGACCATCTATTCATTATCTCGTTCGGGAACCGAAAATAGAGGCCGCTCGCCTCAAAGATCCCGGCCTCAAATTGGAAGATCTAAGCTCCGAGGCTACCATAGTAGCTATCGTAGTGATGTAAAATTATATGAACCGATTCAACTGCTTCATTCTCTGCCTACTTTTTATTCCCAGCCTATTAGTCGGCCAGTCCGAACGCCAAGTCAAGATTGGGTTTGGGCTTGACGCAATTAGCTATATAGGCGACCTCTCAGATCCAGATCAGGCGATCCACCGCATTTATCCGGGTGCCAATCTCTCCATCCAGTTGGAAGGTCCCAAGCGTCTCAAGATCCAGCTCAATGGCGGCTTTGGAAAATTTAGCGAACAATACGACGGCGTAAAGCCCAGTACCAGTCCGGGCGTAATCGTCAATACATTTGTAGAGACTTCTTTTTATTATGGAGATCTACGCCTCAAATATCGTTTCCCGATTAGCCAGCATTTCCATCCGTTTCTCACTGCAGGGGCAGGTGTCTTGGCTTTTACGCCACGAGATCAAGAAGGAAGATTTTTAAATGATGCGCTCTTTACCCGAGAGCCGGACGAAAACTATAGTACCATCGTTCCCCAAATACCCGTTGGAGCAGGCATACAAGCCCGTATCAATCCAGCTGTCTCAGTCAGTCTCGAATATTTGTTTCGGTATACCCCGACTGACTATCTCGACAATATTGGTCGCTTGGGGACACGGCCCGGCCATGATTTTCTACACGGCTTGCAATTGAGTATGTATATCACATTGAGTACGCCTCCTCCCCCTCCGACACAGCAAGGTCCTTATTATAATGCTCAAAATGACCAACCAGATGGCAAGGAACTGACCGATAGCGCTGAAGTGCAAGTTGCCGCGATGGAACAGGCAGTCGATGATATGTTAGTAGGAGAAGAGCCAACACGAGATTCTTCGCAAAGTGAGACGGAGAGTTCGGCCCAGCCGAACGCGCTAAACGAATCCCAAGCAGCCTTAAACACCGATAATCCATCAGTAGAGGAGGAAATTGATTGGGCAGCCAAAGAGGCAGAGGCTATCGCCGCGGAAAAATTTATCTATTACAAGATCAAGAAAAAGGATGATCTCAATAGCATAGCCCAACAATATCATGTCAGTGTTGATGGTCTGATGCAAGTAAATTATCTTACTTCCCAAACCATCTTCAAAGGACAAGTAATCCGAATACCGAAGGTGGAATAACAACCACATGCGATACCTTCTCATCTATTTTCTTCTTAGTCAAGGGTACAGTTCTCTTCTTGCTCAAGAAAGCTCACCTCCTATCCGTATTGGAGTCGGGATGATGGGCATCTCTTATGCAGGAGACTTGACAGTCGACGGAGGCGCGTTTCAACGCTTTTCGCCCGGAGGCCACTTAGCCGTACAGTTTGCGGGAGCGAAAAAACTTCGTCCAGCACTCATCGCTGGTTATGGCGGCTTTAGAGAACAGATAGATGTATTTCCAGGACAAGTACCTCCAGGCGTAGAACCCAATAACTTTGTAGAGACCAGTTTCTTTTTTGCAGACTTTCGTCTGCAATATTATTTTTTGAGTCAAAAGCGGATCAGTCCATTTCTCGCCGCAGGAGTCGGCATGTTTTCATTTTCGCCACGTGACCAAGATGGTAATTTTCTGGGGGAAAATATCTTTACGAGACTGGATGATGAGACCTATAATACTACGATCGCGAGTTTTCCGCTTACCGTGGGATTCAATCTAAATGTCAATCAAGTGATTTCGCTCAGCATGGGCTATACCCAACGCTTTACTCCGACGGACTATCTCGACAATATCGGCCAACTCGGTACCAAAGCAGGCAATGATGTTGTGCAACATTTTCAGATGGGGGTGCATTTCACCTTAATCCCCAAGGAAGAAATCGATCTCCCTCCTCCCCCAAATGATCCAGATCGCCCCTTAGATATTGTGGCCTTCAAACCAGAAACAGATCGGAGGATAGCGTTCCGGGTACCGGAACGCCTAGACACTGACGTACCTCCCAACCGCGTCACTGTAGCCCGCTTAGAGCAAATGATAGACGAAGACCTCAAGCGGGTCTATCAAGAGTCTCAGGGCGATCTAACTCAAAATATTCAAAGCAGCCCTTATCTCACCCAATGGCAAAAACAGGAACAAGAAGCCATCGCGGCTCAAAAGTTTGTTTACTATGCCGTCAAACCAACTGATCAATTGGGTGATATAGCGAGACGTTTTCAAACTACCCCACAGAGTCTTCGAAATCTCAATCAACTTCAAAGCAATGATCTCAGCAATCAGGTATTCCTACGAATCCCCGATTTCAGTTCGCAAGAAGCCAGTCCTGTAGATAATGATATAATCAAGACTGATAGCGTCGCTTTGGATAGTAGTAAGCTAGACAATACCAATTGGTTGGCATTAGAGGAGGAGGCCCTCTCTGAGGAACGCTACCGCTTTATCTTTGTCTCCAAAGAGCAAGCTCTCAGTTTCATCGCACAGCAGTACCACATTCGATTGGAGACTATTTTACGTCTTAATTATATGCAAGATGCCGTATTGAAGGCCGATACCTACTTGCGGATTCCCGATTTAGGGGTTTACTAAGCAATTATCAATCGTAAGCTCCTGAGACAGATTATGTATATTTGAATTACAAATTTCTGATTTATGAGTTCAGCTTATCAGCCGTTTGAATCCTTGCCTCCACGCAAATTGCAGTTACACCATCGATTTATCCTCCTCTGTAGTGGTACAATGAGTCAGATGGGATGGATCTTTGTGGGTCTAGGAAGCTTTTTCGTTTTAATATTTGGTCTCATGGCCAGCATCAGTTCGGCAGATGGGCCGGGTATATTTCCACTTCTATTTTGCCTTCTCTTCCCGGTTATTGGGATGATCTTCGTATTCGGGGCGCTCAAGCGTAACTTCAAAACGATCGACCTGATCACCAATGGCAAGTTTGCGAGCGGCAAAGTCGTCAAGCAAAGCGCGACCAACGTCAAGATCAACGATCAAACTGTCTATGAATATACCGTGCGCTTCAAGGCAGATGATGGAAAAGATTATGAAGTAAGTAGCAAGACTCACCTCAGTCATCGTATTGGCGATGAAGCCGAAGAACGTGTCCTTTACCTATCAGCCGATCCTTCTTGGGGATCGATCTTCGATACGATTCCTAATCAACCCCAATTTCTCCCCAATGGAGTGATAAAGTCGCCCCACTGGTCTCAACTTTTCACCCTCATCATCCCCAGCTTGGGACTATTATCTTTTTTAGCCATGCTCTATGGCAGTTTCGCAGCTATCCGTATCTTTCTAACAATATGAAACAAACTTTACTCTTGTGTATCAGTCTGGCCTGTTTCTCACTGCTCTTTGGGCAAGCAGAGTGGCAGACTCCATTTGAAAAAAGCCAAGGCAAAGCTTCCTCTACTTATGCCGAAGCCATTGCTTGGTATCAGCAATTGGATCAATCTTCGGAGCAAGTCAGATTATTGGAATATGGCCAAACAGACGTAGGCAAGCCACTCAATCTCGTAATAATCTCCAAAGACGGCATCAGCGATCCCGCTGAAATTGACCGTTGGAATAAGCGCGTTTTACTGATTAACAATGCCATCCACCCCGGCGAACCTTGCGGAGTAGATGCTTGTATGATGCTCGCCAGAGACCTCATCCAAAACGCGGAAATGAATCAGCTGTTAGACGAAGTTATCATAGCGATCATCCCGCTCTATAATATCGGTGGAGCCCTCAATCGTGGCTCATATAGCCGCACCAATCAGCAAGGCCCAGAAGCATACGGGTTTCGCGGCAATGCGCGTAATTATGATCTTAACCGTGATTTTATCAAGACCGATACTCGGAACGCCAAGTCCTTTAGTGAGATATTTCAGGATTGGTTACCTGATGTCTTCATAGACACTCATACCACCAATGGGGCAGATTATCCAGCAGTATTGACCTATATCGAGACCCAACCAGACAAGATCGATCTCAATGTTGCAAACTATATGCAGGAGGAGATGATACCGGCACTGGAGGCACATATGCAGGCAAACGAAAAAGAAATGTGCCGCTACGTCTATAGTCGCAATACACCCGATGATGGGATTGCTGCTTTTTTGGACTTACCAAGATATTCTTCTGGATATGCGGCCCTATTTCAGACGATGAGTTTCATCACTGAAGCGCATATGCTCAAGCCTTTTGCAGAGCGCGTAGAAGCGACCTATACGTTCCTCGAAGGGATGCTGCACTTTATGGATCAAAATGCTGCTGACATCCGCAAGACGATCAATAATGCGAGAGAGGAAGCAAAGCGACAAGAAAACTTTGAGATCGCTTGGAGTATCAACATCGAAGCAGCGAAGGAGATCGACTTTCATGGTTATAAAGCCGCTTATAAAAAGAGTGATGTCAGCGGGGCTGAACGCTTATACTATGATCGCGAAAAAGATTATACCAAAACCATCCCTTGGTTTGCTCACTATCAGGCAGTAGCAGATGTCAATAAGCCTAATGCCTACATCGTTCCCCAAGCTCAATGGAGCACCATCGAACGATTGGCGTTCAATAAAGTAGAGATGCACACCTTGACCGAAGATATTGTCATAGAGGTTGAATCTTACTATATCAGAGACTTGGAGAGCAGTAAGCAGTCTTATGAAGGACACTTTATGCACCAAGACTTCAAGCTAGAAACCAAAGTACAAGAGGTAGCGTTCTACGCAGGAGATAAGGTCATCTTTACCAATCAATGGCGCAATCCTTATCTGGTCCATGTGCTAGAACCCATGGCGCAGGATGCTTTCTTTCGCTGGAACTTCTTCGATGGTATCTTGATGCAAAAAGAGTATTTTTCTTCTTATGTATTTGAAGATGAGGCCGCACAAATCCTGAAAGATGATCCAGTCTTAAAGGCGGCTTTGGAAGAGAAGAAAAAAGAGGACGCTGAATTTGCCGATTCGCCTAGAGCACAATTAAACTTTATTTATTTACGCTCACCGCATTACGAGAATACGCATCAACGTTACCCCATTTTTCGCTTGCAAGGAAGTCAGACATTACCGATAAAATAGTGGCGATGGAGCAAGATCTACACACTCAATTACTGGCAGCGCAGGCCCGTATCAAGGAACTCGAAAATCGCTTGAATCAACAAAGCGATCAATTACAATTTTTTGTACAACATGCTCCCGTAGCAATGGCAATGTTTGACCTGGAACTCAAATATTTGATTGCCAGTGAAAAGTACGTACAAGATTGGGTTGGCAAACGTCCATATCTGGGAAAAAGCCATTTTGAGCTATTTCCAGATATGCTCGAAAAGTGGAAGGAGACTTACCGCCGTTGCCTGAAGGGCGTAACCGAAACATGCTTAGAAGATCCCTTTCAACATCGTGATGGATCCATTGATTATATCGATTGGGTTACCACCCCTTGGTACAATCATGACGATGAAATCGGGGGAATCATTTTGTACGCCGATAGAGTCAATGATCGCGTAGAAGACAAAAAGAAACTTCTCCGCCTTAATGGAGAAATCAAGCAGAATAAAGAAAAATTGGAAAGTTTGGTCTATGCCATCAGCCACAATCTACAGCAGCCTCTGATGGCCTGTCTTTCCGTTTTAGAATTAGCCCGCGACAGTCATCAAGCAGGACAATTTCAAAACATTCAAAAACGCTATCAATATCTTGAAGCGACCCAAAGACGGATGTTAGCTTCTTTGCAGGATTTTCTGGCTCATACTCATTTGGATGATCCAACAGGGATTCACTCCGTCAATCTCAATGAGATAGTGGATGAAATATGTGAAAATCTGCAAACCGAAATTGAGTTAAAAAGCATCGCACTAAAGATCCCAAAACTCCCGATCATCCAAGCCAATGAATTTGAGATGATGGCTTTGTTTCAAAACATCATGGCCAACGCTATCCGCCATAATGCTCATCCACAGCCTTATGTGCAGATTGATTTTACGGAAGAAGGTGATTTCTGGCAGTTTTGCATCCAAGACAATGGACCTGGCATCTCATTAGAAAAGCAGGAGACAATATTTGAACAATCTCGTCCGCATGACAATACTAAAAGTGAGCAAGAAATAGGGATCGGACTGGCTTTTTGCCGTCGTATCGTCAAGAGTCTCAATGGCAAGATTTGGTTGGATTCGACTCCAGATCAGGGCACTTCGGTTTCTTTTACCCTCCCTCGGGTAACGGGCAATTCATAAAATCGGTCTATTTATTACCTTTGGAGCTATGAAACGATTTCTTCCTCTCCTGATCATCACTTCTTTTCTTTGGCTAGCTTGTGGTACAGAAGCTACTTCTGAGCCCTCTGCCGCAGTCGAGGCATCAAGCAGTCCTAAACAAAGCTCTAATGACGCTGAACTCGCCCCGATTCCGCCTGCCGTTGCAGAGTCAGAAGAAGTTGATCGTAGTCTCGGACAGTCTGAATTGAAAGCTGCGAATATCGATCAAGCAGGTTTTCAGCTCAATATTAAGCTTCCTCCCGGTGCTACAGTTAAACCTTATGCCGCCAATACTAAATCTCTCTTGATTGCAGCTGAAGATGGGAGTTTTCAAATCGTCGTCTCATTAGCCGAAATCGCAGTACAAGACCTAGTACCCTTATGGGAAGACACTCCTCCGGTCGGGAACTTTCGTCAATTTGTCATCAATAGTAGAGGAGGCGTTCTCGCAGAGGTAGAAAAAGAAGGGAAAGCTGACTATCATGTGGACTATATTTTTGAAAAATATCGTCTCCACACTCCCTTCGAAAAAAGCTTTAGCCGTATGCAGGCTTCCAAAGTATTTAATGTCTGTCGACAGATTCAAGGTTTGAATCGCTAAGCGCACTATTGCTTACCTAACAACGCAAGGATCTCTTCCACATAGCGACGTTCGTTAGCTAGGCGTGGGACTTTATGCTGCCCTCCTAATTTACCTCGACTTTGGAGCCATTGGTGAAAAGTACCTTTTGGTAAAACTCTAACGGTAGGAGCTCTTAGAGCCATTCCTCCCGTGCGCTTCGCTTCGTAATCTGAATTTAACTTCTTGATCGTTTGATCTAGCACTTCGCCAAATCGATTCAAATCATTAGGCTGATGTTCAAACTCAATCAACCACTCATGCCCTCCTCCTTCATTGTCGCCAAAATAGATAGGAGCGGCCGTATAATCTGAAACTTCGGCCTCAGTAGCCTGTGCAGCGGCAACGATAGCCATCTCGGCGTTTTCCACGACGACTTCCTCCCCAAAGGCATTCATAAAATGCTTGGTACGCCCCGTGATTTTGATTTTGAAAGGATCGAGGGAAGTAAACTCTACCGTGTCTCCAATATTGTAGCGCCAAAGGCCCGCATTGGTTGTGATCAGCATCGCATAGTTGCGGCCGATTTCGACTTCTGCGAGGGTATGAGTTTTGGGATGCTCTTCGTCCATATCCTCGACGGGGATGAATTCATAGAATATCCCATGATCGAGAAAAAGCAATAAGTCAGATCGAGACAAATCGTTTTGCACCGCAAAAAATCCTTCTGAAGCATTGTAGCAGTCCAGATAAGACATTTTATTAGGAGCGATCAATTGGTCAAACTGCTGGCGATAAGGCTCAAAATTGACACCGCCATGAATAAACAATTCCAGGTTTGGCCAAATGTCTAGGAGATTATTGGAGGTGATCCCTTTCTTTTCGAAGATGCGGCGTATCAGCACTAAAGTCCAAGTCGGCACCCCTGCAATGGAGGTAATATCTTCATCCATGACATCATTGGCCATGGCTTCGATTTTACTTTCCCACTCAGGCATCAGCGCGACCTCTTTTTGAGGAGCTCGCATGAGTTCAAAAAATCGCGGAAGATTTTCGGTCAAGACTGCGCTAACGTCTCCCACCCTTGTTTCATCAAAGTAGGGATTCAACGCATGAGAACCCCCGATGGACAACGTTTTGCCGGTGAAGAGTTTACTCTCGGGGCGTTGATCAAAATAGCAGGCTAACATATCTTGTCCCGCCTTAAAGTGGCATTCTTCTAAGGCATCAACTGTGACAGGGATATATTTGCTCTTATCGTTAGTGGTACCAGAGGACTTTGAGAACCATTCTACTTTGCCCGGCCAGAGGATATCTTCTTCACCTTTTAGGGAACGCTCAATCCAAGGAAACAAAGTTTCATACTTATTGATCGGCACACGCTCTCGGTACTGCTCTATATTTTGGATATCAGCATAACCATACTTTTTGCCCCATTCAGTGAGTCGGCCGCGATGAAGCAACTGATCAAAATGAGCTTGTTGGATGTCGAGTGGACGTTCCAAAAACCGTTCAATTTGATGCATGCGACGCTTTAGTATCCAGCTCGCGACCTTATGTACCAATAGTAGCATGTAGTAATAGTAGAAGCGTTAACGATTGAGTTGAAAGTTCTCACCGAGATACAGACGGCGAGCTTCCGGGTTTTCCGCTATCTCTTCAGCAGTACCTGAAATACGGATCTCCCCTTCATATAATATATACGTTCGATCGGTGATGTTGAGTGTTTCGTGTACGTTATGATCTGTAATTAATATGCCAATGTTGCGTTCGGCGAGATCCGAAACCAAGTGTTGGATATCCTCCACTGCTTTAGGATCGATACCCGCAAAGGGTTCATCTAGCAGAATAAAGTTAGGATTGACGGCCAAGGCTCTAGCGATCTCTGTGCGGCGGCGTTCTCCACCGGAGAGAAGCTTCCCCTTACTTTTACGGATATGGGTGATCGTAAACTCCTCCAACAAT
>JBGCFA010000122.1:0-3543 GCA_045106675.1 Bacteroidia bacterium | reverse complement strand
AAAAACAGCTACCGACTTCCTGCCTACCATCGCCTCGATCTCTCCGCGACTTTAAAGTTCAATATGGGATCATTGCCAGCCAGCTTTGGGCTCTCCGTCTTTAACGTTTATAATCGGCAGAATGTCTGGTACAAAGAGTTTGAAGTCGTAGACGGTGATTTACTCGAGACTGATGTTACCTTCCTCGGCATTACTCCCAACTTTTTCTTAAACATCAAACTACGCTAATCACTATGAAACGCTATAAATTATTATGGGCTATTCTTGCCCTCTGTACCGCTTGTACTCAACCCAATACAGTTATTGAGTTTGAATCCGCTATTGTCGTTCAAGGCTATTTATATGCGGGCCAAACCGTAAAAGGGATCGAATTGTCAGCTTTAATTCCCTTTGGTGCTGACTCTAGCATTATCCCTGATTGGGATCAAATGGCAGTAGAGATTATTCATCAAGCTGAGTCCTTTCCGCTTAGTCAGCGAACGTCGGGTTCAGGCATTTTTGATGAAGCAAGTGAAACCCTATCCATTTTGGAAGGAGAAACCTATTTGCTTCAAATCAATTACCATGAGGAAATCCTCAGCGCTAGTACGACTGTGCCACCAAAACCTAATAGTTTACAAATCTCTGAAAATGTAATGGAGCGTACGCAAATAGACTTTAGTCAAGGCCAAGGTCCTGGAGGGGGCGGTGGAGGACAAGCACAAACCGATCCCTTAGAAGTGAGTTGGGACAATCCGCTAGCTGATTACTTTTTTCTCCTCGTGGAGAACGTCGAAAATAATCCAGATCCGATTTTCCTCAACACTCCCTTTGAACGTAATTTTCGCTTTATCAACGAACCAACTCAAAGCGCGATTGATATCGTCCAACCCCAAATGATCGAGTTTTTTGGAACCCATCAGGTGGTATTATTTCGAGTAGATGAGGATTATGCCAGTCTTTACGAAAACCGTGAGCAGGATAGCCGTTCTCTGAATGAGCCCTTTACCAACATTGAAAATGGCCTCGGTATTTTTACTGCTGTCAATAGTGATACACTGTATTTTGAGGTGATTGAACCTTAGCTGCTTATGCCATTCATCAATAACTTGACATAAGCATTGATATGAGTTCTCAGTTCGTCCTCTGGGATTAGAGTTAGGGCATTGCCTTGCCGGAGACTGACGCTGATGTCTAGCTTATAGGCCATGGCAATATAGTCTAGGAAAGCGTTTTGATGCTGGACAATTGCGAAAGCAATCGTTCTCAGTGTCAAATCGCTTTTTAATTGCCCCAATTTGAGAAAAGGTGCCAATAAGCGTTCATTGAGATCGACAAAGCGTTGGAGCGTTATCAGTTTCAAATTGCCCAATTCACTACTATGCAGTTCCTGCAAGGAATTGTTCAAAAACTGGCCATAGAGTGGATATTTGAGATCAAAATCAACTTTTTGATAAAACTGCTCCTCCAAGAAACCACTCAAACTCTCAATGTTTGAAACCGCAGCCTGCAAGTATTCGAGCCTTTGGTTAGTGGCCTCCTGCATCAACCAAAAGTATAGATCCCGCTTCGTCTTGAAATAGCGAAAAAAAGTCCCATTGGACGAGATGCCTAATCGCTTGACGATGCGAGATACCGAAGCACTCTCATAATCATGCAAAGCAAACTCAGTCAATGAGACTTTCAATATTTCCGCTTTTCGAGCGGCTTTCAATCTTTCAAAAGTAGAGGTGTGCATATTCGCGATTTGGTAGTCGCAAATATACTTTTTCCTATCGTTTCACAAAACGCTTGGTCAGTACCCCCGAACTAGGGTCGATCACTTGGCAGGTGTAGATACCGGCAGCGAGTGTCTGTACATCTAAGTCGATTGCATTTACGCCTGCGCCGAACGCTTGACTCTGGCGGCTAATCAGCTTGCCAAATATATCTCTGACTTCAATCTGGTAATCTCCGCTGAGCTTGAGTTCCATTTCGAGACTGATCGACTCGTGGGCTGGATTTGGGCTTAGCTTGACGCTACCTGTAAATGAGCGTTCGGCAAGGCCGGTATTGAGATTGTAGGTCTTATTGGCAAAATTTTGATTGTCGATCTCCAACTCGATGATCGGATTACCAGCTGGAAAAGGCGTACTCGAGATCACTGTTCCTGTCGTGGCATCGATCACAAAAAGTCTAAAATTAGGGTCATTGTCCTCCCGACCGACAAAAATGTAAGTTTGTGTCTGCTGATCAAACTCTGTTGAGCCGGGCATATAACCGGCCATATATCCAGACATTAATGGGGTCTGGTTCAAGATAGTTGCTTGTCCCGTAAGTGAATCGATCTCTGCAAAGTAAGTATTGCGATAAGGTTGGTTTAAGATCGGGTCGGGTGCAATCGTTGAATCAATTAGATTCCACATGCAGTAAAGCTTATTGCCCGTAATATCGTACTTCGGATCGCGTAATAGCGCTGCATTTTGACTTGCCAAAGGCACAGAGTGAATAATCTGGCCACTAGCAGCAGATACTGTGTAGTAAAAAAAATTATTTACAGAATCGGTACCTACAAAAAAGTAGCGACCATGATTCGAATCAAAACTAGAAGTACCGGGCGCGATAGCCTTTACGCCTGGTAATACCGCGATGGGGGTCGAAATCCCGGTAGTCAGATCCACCGTTACAAAATATTCTACTTCGTTCACTTCATCCCACTGCAAGCCATAAGGAGTCGAGTTTTGGAGATCATACTGCAATTCATTGGGACCGCGATCGACGATCAAGGGATTGTAAAGGACCTGCCCCGTAAAGACATCCATCACATAAAACCGTTGCTGATTGAGGTCGTCATATCCCCAAAATACATAGCGATGATTGGCATGATCGAAAGCCGATGAAGAAAGCGAAACCGCAGATGTATTATTGATCGGCATGGCCGTATCGACTTGGACGATAAACGGATTAAGAGTCAATAAATTGAAATCGTCTGCCGGATTGATTGGGTTGAAACCGCCCTCATAGCGTAAACCATAGACGGTTTGAGCCGCGAGAGGAAGGCATAGTGCTGCCACCAAGAGAGATAAAAGAAGTTGTTTTTTCATGATACTAGATTAAAAGTGGAACATACCAGCCCGATTTTTCAACCTAAATAGAGGTCTTATGTTTAAAAATTATTTTCCTAAAGTTTGCAACTCTGCTGAACTGAAAATGTGCTGTTTTAAATCTTGCTTGGCGATCTCAATCATGGCCTGGGCGACCGTATTTCCCGCGATGGGCTTGTAGGCATTGGGTAATAATGGACTAAAGACTTTGGACACAGTTTGGGCAATCGATTCACCCAATCGTTGCTCGTCTCGATCTCCAGTTAACAAGCCCGGACGCAAAATCGAAAGCCTTGACAAATCTAAGTTGGCTAAATCTCTTTCAATCTCTCCTTTGACTCGATTGTAAAAAAAGAATGATTTAGGATCAGCGCCCATGGCGGTAATGATCAGATAATGTTTGAGACCTTGCTTCTGAGCAATTTTGGCTGCGCGATAAGGGATCTCATAGTCCACCCATTTGAAGGCTTCCTCTGATCCC